>NZ_JBYSWF010000029.1:0-77158 GCF_058780865.1 Pseudomonas sp. GP01-A4 | reverse complement strand
ACCCAGGCCCGCCCCGCCCAGGCGCTGTACAGCGCGCCGCTGGCGTTGGCGCTGATCCTCAGCATGCTGCTGGTGATCCAGGAACGCTGGCCGGATAACGCCCTGCAACGCCTGTTCAGCAAACTCTCAAGCAAGGGCCGTTTCCTGCAACCCAATCCTGAATGGCGTGAACGCCTCAAACGCTTGCGTTTGCGGAGGCGTCGATGATCGCCCTGTGGCCGCACTGGTTCCGCCCCTGGTGGCTGTTGCTGCTGCCGCTGCTCGGCTGGTTGCTGTGGCAGTTGTGGCACCGCCAGAAACGCGCCGGGCGCTGGCAGATGATTCTGCCGCCGGCCTTCCACGCCGCGTTGCTCAGTGGCGGCAATGGTCGGGAGAGCAAATCGCCGTGGGTGGTGCTCGGCATCGCCTGGCTGCTGGCCGTGCTGGCGTTGCTGGGGCCGAGCTGGGAACGCGTCGAACAGTCCAGCCAGAAGCCCGCCGACCCGCTGGTGGTGCTGCTGGAACTGACCCCGGAAATGCTCGCCACCGACAGCCCGCCCAGCCGCCTCGAACAGGCACGGCGCAAGCTGTTCGACCTGCTTCAGGCCCGCAGCGATGCGCAGACCGCCATCGTGGTCTACGCCGGCAGCGCCCATACGCTGGTGCCACTCTCGGACGACCTGGCCACCAGCCATAACCTGCTGGAAGCCCTGCGCCCCTCGATCATGCCCGAGCCCGGCCACCGCGCCGACTTGGCCGTGGAGAAGGCCCTGAGCCTGCTCAAGCATGGCGGCCTCGGCCAGGGCCGGCTGCTGCTGATCGGCTCGTCGCTGTCCAAGCAGGAACGCCAGGGCATCCGCCTGCAGCTGCAAGGCAACCAGGCGCCGAGCTTGTCGATCCTCGGCATTGGCAGCCGCGAAGGCACGCCGGTGACCCAGGAAAGCGGCGAGTTCCTCAAGGACGCCCAGGGCGCAATCCTCGTACCGCGCCTGGACAGCCCGACCCTCAAGGCCTTCGCCAGCGAAATGGGTGGCCGCTACCGCCAGGCCCGCCTG
Source organism: Pseudomonas sp. GP01-A4 (assembly GCF_058780865.1). Lineage (NCBI taxonomy): Bacteria > Pseudomonadati > Pseudomonadota > Gammaproteobacteria > Pseudomonadales > Pseudomonadaceae > Pseudomonas > Pseudomonas sp. GP01-A4. Next base: position 76,124 of record NZ_JBYSWF010000029.1, on the reverse strand, counting down.
GACGACAAGGACCTGCGCCACCTCGGCCTGCTGGATGGCCCGCAAAACCTGCGCAATGACGGCCAACTGCTGCACCTCGATACCTGGGCCGACCAGGGTTACTGGCTGCTCTTACCGCTATTGCTGCTGGCCGCCTGCGCCGGGCGCCGGGGCTGGCTGTTCTTCCTGCCGTTGCTGCTGTTGGGCGCGCCGCAGCCCAGCTATGCCTTCGACTTCCAGGACCTGTGGCTGCGCCCCGACCAACAGGGCCAACTGCTGCTGAAGAAAAAACGCCCGGCCGAAGCGGCCGAACATTTCGAAGACCCGCAATGGCAAGGCGTCGCGCTGTATGAAGCGGGCAACTATGCCGAAGCCGCCAAACGGTTTGCCGAGGGCAGCGACGCCTATTCCCACTACAATCGAGGCAATGCCCTGGCCAAAAGCGGCGAGCTGGAAGCGGCGATCGATGCCTACGAACAAGCCCTCGAAGCCCAGCCAGACTTGCAGCCGGCGCTGAAGAACAAGGCGCTGGTGGAAAGCCTGATGCAACAGGAACCGGAAAAAACCGAGCCGGCCAAGCCTGCAAAAAACGAGGATGACGAAACCACCCAACCCGGCCAGACTGCGCAACCGGGCGCCAGCAGCCAGACCGCCACCGGTGGCGAGCAGACGTCCCAAGGCCAGGGCCAGCCCGGCGCGACCGACACGCAAACCGGGGCCACGCCCCACGCCGGCAGCAACGAGGTACCCGGCAGCGAGTTGGGTGATGAACAAACCACCACCCCGCCCCTGCGCCCGGTCGACGGCACGCTTGAAGGCGAGCAGCGCCAGGCCCTGGAACAATGGCTGCGGCAGATCCCGGACAACCCCGGCGAGCTGCTGCGACGCAAATTCTGGTACGAACAGCAACAACATCAGGACAAGACTCGATGAACCGCTGCACCGCCTTTCTTCTCACCCTCGCGTTGTGGGCCAGCCAGGCCCAGGCCGCCGGCCTGGTGGCCAGTGTCGACCGCAGCCGCATCAATTCCGGGGAGACGGTGGAACTGACGGTGGAATCCAACGACGTCACGCTGTTCGGCAAACCGGACCTGGCACCGCTGGACCCTCTGTTTGAAGTGAGCGGCACGCGCCAGATCAACCAGCTCACCACCCTGGGTGGCGATAACCACGCCACCACCCGCTGGATCATCACCCTGCTGCCCAAGGAGAACGGCACCGTGGTGATTCCGCCGTTGCAGATCGGCGAACTCAAGACCCAGCCGATCACCCTGCAGGTGGTGGAAACCGTCAGCCAGAACACTGAGGCTCAACTGGCCCCGGTGTTCATCGAAACCAACCTCGACCAGGACAGCGTCTACGTCCAGGCCCAGGCGTTGCTGACCGTGCGCGTCTACCACTCGGTATCGCTGTATGACGACAGCAGCCTCACGCCGTTGCAGGTCGCCGATACGCGCATCGAGCAGTTGGGCGAGTCGCGCACCTACGAGAAAGTCATCAACGGCATCCGCCACGGTGTGATCGAAACCCGCTATGCCATCTACCCGCAGCACAGCGGCACACTGACCATTCCGACGCAGACGTTCAGCGCCACCCTGGTAGAGCCACGGCCCGCCCAGGACAACAACCCCCAGGGTTCCAAGCCCGGCAAGCTGATTCACGTCAGTTCGCCGGAGCTGTCGTTGACGGTCAAGGCCAAGCCTGCGCTGTACCCGGCGGATGCTCCCTGGCTGCCGGCCCGCAGCCTGACCCTCACGGAAAGCTGGAACCCCGAGCCCGATCACGTACAGGTGGGCGACTCCCTGACCCGCAGCCTGACCTTGAAAGCCGAAGGCCTGGCCGGCGCGCAACTGCCACCGCTGGCACTGAGCGACATCCCCGGCCTGCGCCGCTACCCGGACCAGCCGGTGCTGAGCAACCAGAACAACGACCGTGGCCTGATCGGCAGCCGTGAAGACCGCGAAGCGCTGGTGCCCAACCGCGTTGGCGCGCTTGAACTGCCGGCGGTGGACGTGGTGTGGTGGAACACCCACGAAGACCATCTGGAACGCACCAGCCTGCCGGCGCGCACCCTGCAAGTGGCGACCAACCCGAGCCTGATCGTGGACACGCCGGCCAGCCCGACCGTGATCACCGCGCCGGACAACGACAGCCTGTGGATCTGGCAACTGACCAGCCTGATCCTGGCCTGCACCACCCTGCTGGGCTTCGGTTTGTGGTGGCGTGCACGCTGGCAGCCGGCGATTTTGCGTGCCGCGCAAACCGGCCCGAGCCCGCGTACCTTGCTGGACGACCTCAAGCGGGCGAGCCAGGCGAATGACCCGCAGGCTACGCGTCAGGCGCTGGATGCCTGGGCGCGACAGCAGCCGGAGACCCTGGCGGATATGGCGGCGCGGTTTGTGCCGTTGTCGGATGCGCTGGATGGGTTGAACGGCGCGCTGTACAGCGAGAGTGGGCAGTATTGGCAGGGAGAGGAATTGTGGCGGGCGGTGAAGGCGATTCCGATGGCGGAGCGCGAGCAGGACCCTGCGGGGGACAGCACCAGCTTGCCGCCGCTGTATCCCAAATAGCCCCCCTTGCAGAAACACCGCAAACCCAATGTGGGAGCGGGCTTGCTCGCGAAAGCGGTCTGTCAGTCACATATCTGCTGACTGATCTACCGCCTTCGCGAGCAAGCCCGCTCCCACATTTTTGATCTGCGGCGTCTGGGTTACTTGCGCGCCGCCTCCCACGACTTCAGCAACTCGTTATAGCTGACCGTCTGACCCTGCGGCTTCTCATTCGCCAGCTTCGGTTTCGGCGCCCCCGGCTGGTCAAACCAGTATTGCGCATCCCGTTCTTCGTTCATTTTCGGCCCGCAAATCGGCTGCACCTTGGAGCGTTCCAGGCGCGTCATGATCGCGTCCTGATCCTTGGCCAACCCGTCCAGCGCCTGCTGCGGCGTCTTCTCTCCGCTGGCCGCCTCCGAAATATGGCTCCACCACAATTGCGCCAACCGTGGATAGTCCGGCACGTTGGTGCCGGTCGGGGTCCACTCCACCCGGGCCGGGCTGCGGTAGAACTCCACCAACCCGCCGAGTTTCGGCGCCAGGTCGGTCATGGCCTGGGAGTTGATGTCAGACTCACGAATCGGCGTCAGGCCAACGATGGTTTTCTTCAGCGACACGGTTTTCGAGGTCACGAACTGCGCGTACAGCCAGGCCGCCAGTTTCTGCTTCTCGGGCGTCGACTTGAGGAAGGTCCAGGAACCTACGTCCTGATAGCCCTTCTTCATGCCCTTTTCCCAGTAAGGCCCGACGGGTGATGGCGCCATGCGCCATTTCGGCGTGCCGTCGGCGTTGACCACCGGCAGGCCCGGCTTGGTCATGTCGGCGGTAAACGCGGTGTACCAGAAGATTTGCTGGGCGATGTTGCCCTGGGACGGCACCGGACCGGATTCGGAGAAGGTCATGCCCGCCGCTTCCGGTGGTGCATAGGCTTTCATCCAGTCCACGTATTTCTGCGTGGCATACACCGCCGCCGGGCCGTTGGTGTCGCCACCACGGGTGACGCTGGAGCCCACCGGGTGGCAGTCCTCCACGCGAATGCCCCATTCGTCCACCGGCAAACCGTTGGGCAGGCCCTTGTCGCCGCCACCGGCCATGGAGAACCAGGCATCGGTGAAGCGCCAGCCCAGGGACGGGTCTTTCTTGCCGTAATCCATGTGCCCGTAGACGCGCTTGCCGTCGATTTCCTTGACGTCTTCGCTGAAGAATTTGGCGATGTCTTCGTAGGCCGACCAGTTCACCGGCACGCCGAGTTCATAGCCGTACTTCTCCTTGAACTTGGCTTTCAGGTCTGCCCGTTCGAACCAGTCGGCGCGGAACCAGTACAGGTTGGCGAACTGCTGGTCGGGCAATTGGTAGATCTTGCCGTCGGGCGCAGTGGTGAACGAAATACCGATGAAGTCCTTGATGTCCAGGGTGGGTGAAGTGAAGTTCTTGCCTTCGTTGGCCATCAGGTCGGTGATGGATTCTGTCTTGCCATAGCGAAAGTGCGTACCGATCAAGTCGGAATCGTTGACCCAGCCGTCATAGATATTCTTGTCGGACTGCATCTGGGTTTGCAGCTTTTCCACCACGTCGCCTTCCTGCAGCAAGTCGTGGGTCAGCTTGATCCCGGTGATTTCGCTGAAGGCCTTGGCCAGCACCTTGGATTCATACTCGTGGGTGGTGAGGGTTTCCGACACCACGTTGATCTTCATCCCGCGAAACGGCTCCGCGGCCTTGATAAACCACTTCAGCTCTTCAAGCTGCTGGGCTTCGGTGAGGGTCGACGGTTTGAACTCACTGCCGATCCATTTTTTCGCAGCGTCTTCATAAGCATCCGCCCAGGCCGCAGCACTGAGCCCGCTGAGCGCCAGCACGGCCGCCAATGAAATGCTATGTCGCAGCTTATTGTTTTTATCGAACATAGAGACCTCCTGGTTTTGGGGTTCAAAAGGGGCAGCTAGCCCCAACGCATCACAGACAACAGCCACACCAGAGACAGCGCGGACGCCACCCAGATGCTCCAGCCGGTTACGCCGATCACCAACAAATGCAGGTAGGCGCTGCCGAGAAGACCGATAAACAAACGATCACCACGGGTGGTGCTGATCGGTAAAAAGCCGCGCCGGGGGATACTCGGCGAGCGCAATTCCCAGGTCGTCATGCCCACCAGCAGCAGGCCGATCGCGGCAAAGAACAGTGCAGTCGGGGTGGTCCAGGCCATCCATTCCATCATCGACTCCTCAGACCCGGCCCAGGGCAAAGCCCTTGGCCACATGGTTGCGAACGAACCAGATCACCAGCATGCCCGGCAAAATGGTCAACACCCCCGCCGCCGCCAGCACGCCCCAGTCGATGCCGGACGCCGAAACCGTACGGGTCATCACTGCGGCGATGGGTTTGGCGTTCACCGACGTCAGCGTGCGTGCCAGCAGGAGCTCGACCCAGGAAAACATGAAGCAGAAAAACGCCGTGACGCCGATCCCCGAGCCAATCAGCGGGATGAAGATCTTCACGAAAAACTTGGGGAAGCTGTACCCGTCGATGTAGGCCGTTTCGTCGATTTCCTTGGGCACGCCCGACATGAAACCTTCGAGAATCCACACCGCCAGCGGCACGTTGAACAGGCAATGGGCCAAGGCCACCGCGATATGCGTATCGAACAAGCCAATGGACGAATACAGCTGGAAGAACGGCAGCAAAAACACTGCCGGCGGCGCCATGCGGTTGGTCAGCAACCAGAAGAACAAGTGCTTGTCGCCGAGGAAGCGGTAGCGCGAGAACGCGTAGGCCGCCGGCAGCGCCACGCTCAGGGAAATCACGGTGTTGAGGCTGACGTAGTACAGCGAGTTGAGGTAGCCGGTGTACCAGCTCGGGTCGGTGAAGATCACCTTGTAGTTGGCGAAGGTGAAGTCCTGCGGAAACAGGGTCAGGCCGCCGAGGATTTCGGTGTTGCTCTTGAAGGACATGTTCAGCAGCCAGTAGATCGGCACCAGCAGGAACAGGATGTAGACCAGCAGCGGGATTACCTTGCGCTTGCTCATGTTGGCGGCCTCAGCGGTTGGCGTCGGAGTGGGTCATGGCGGTGTAGAACAGCCAGGACACCAACAGGATGATCAGGAAGTACACCAGCGAAAACGCCGCCGCCGGGCCCAGGTCGAATTGGCCTACGGCCATCTGGGTAAGCGTCTGGCTGAGGAAGGTGGTGGCGTTCCCTGGCCCGCCGCCCGTCAGCACAAACGGTTCGGTGTAGATCATGAAACTGTCCATGAAGCGCAGCATCACCGCGATCAACAGCACGCTCTTCAGTTTTGGCAGCTGGATATGTCGGAACACCGCCCAACTGGACGCCCGATCAATCCGCGCCGCCTGGTAGTACACATCCGGGATCGCCCGCAGCCCCGAGAAACACAGCAGCGCCACCAGGGACGTCCAGTGCCACACGTCCATCACCAGCACCGTGACCCAGGCGTCCATGGTGTTGGCGGCGTAGTTGTAGCTGATGCCCATCGCATTGAGCGTGGAACCCATCAGGCCAATGTCGGCACGGCCAAAGATCTGCCAGATGGTGCCGACCACGTTCCACGGAATCAGCAGCGGAATCGCCATCACGATCAACACCAGCGACGACCATCGGCCCTTGGTGGGCATCGTCAGGGCAATCGCGATGCCCAGCGGAATCTCGATCAACAGCACACACGCCGAGTAGATGAACTGACGCAGCAGCGAGTCATGCAGGCGCGGGTCCAGCAGCACCTGTTTGTACCAGTCGGCGCCGACGAAGTAGCGGCTGGATTGGTCGAAGATGTCCTGCACCGAGTAGTTGACCACGGTCATCATCGGGATCACCGCGCTGAAGGCCACCAGCAGGAACACCGGCAATACCAGCCACCAGGCCTTGTTGTTCTGCACCTTGTTCATGGCTGCACCTCCAGCAAGTAGTCATCGGCATACACCATCAGCCACTGCCCCGGAAAGCTGATGGACGCCTGGCCCTCGGGCACCGGTTTGTCTTCGGCCAGGCGCACTTTCAACGGTGCGCCATCGAGGTTGAGGGTCATGATCTTGTAGGTGCCGAGGTCTTCCACATGGGTGACTTGCGCCTGTAGCGCGTCGGGATTGTGCTCATCCCACACATGGATAAATTCCGGGCGGATGCCGACCTGCAGCCTTTTGTAAGGCGTTTCGCCAATGCGCTGCTGCAACGCCTCGGGCAACGCCAGATGTGTCCCGGCAAAGCGCACACCGCCCGCCTCTGCCTGCACCTCAATCAGATTCATCCCAGGGCTGCCGATGAAATAGCCGACAAAGGTGTGGCTGGGCCGCTCGAACAACTCCCGGGGCGTGCCGAACTGCACGATCTGCCCGCCATACATCACCGCGATCTTGTCGGCGAAGGTCGAGGCTTCCAGTTGGTCGTGGGTCACGTAGACCATGGTGATGTTGAACTGCTCGTGGATCTGCTTGAGCTTGCGCCGCAGCTTCCATTTCAGGTGCGGGTCGATCACCGTCAGCGGTTCGTCGAACAGGATCGCCGACACGTCATCCCGCACCAGGCCGCGGCCCATGGAGACTTTCTGCTTTTCATCGGCAGTGAGGTTGCGGGCCTTTTTGTCCAGCAGGTTTTGCAGGTCGAGCACCTCGGCAATTTCCTGCACCTTGCTGTGAATTTTCGCCTCGGCCATGCCCTGGTTTCGCAGGGGAAAAGCCAGGTTATCGAACACGGTCATGGTGTCGTACACCACCGGAAACTGGAACACCTGGGCGATGTTGCGTTTTTCCGGGGTCAGTTCGTTGACCACCTTGGCGTCGAACAGCACCTGGCCTTCGGATGGGCTGAGCAGGCCGGAGATGATGTTGAGCAAGGTCGACTTGCCGCAGCCCGACGGCCCCAGCAACGCGTAGGCGCCGCCCTGCTCCCAGACGTGGTTCATCTCGCGAATCGCGTAGTCCTCGGGGCCGTTTGGCTTTGAGCTGTAGCTGTGGGCCAGGTTCTGCAAATGGATCTCGGCCATCAGGCAACCCTCGCGACACGTCGGCCGGGGGCCTGGACCAGCCGTCCCTGGCCATCGAACACAAACAGTTTGTGGGTGGGGATATAGATGCGGATCGGCGCGTCGACGTCGTACTCATGCACGCCGGGCAAATGCAGCACCAGCAGGAAGTGTTCGCTGCGCACATGCAGGAAGGTTTCCGAGCCACTGATCTCGGCGACCTCCACGGTCACGGCCAATTCCAGGTCATCGTCGTTGCTCGGCACCAGGCTGATATGGCTGGGACGCACGCCAAAGCGAAACTCGCCCTCACCGATGGGCCGCAGGTCGACGTTCAGCGGGAAGTGCACGAAGTTGGCGAAGCTCACTTCATTGCCACTGATGCGCCCGGGCATCAGGTTGATCGGCGGCTCGGAAAACAGCTCGGCCGCCAGCACGGTCTGTGGCTGGTGATAGACCTCGGCGGCCTTGCCGCTCTGGATCACCCGGCCCTCATGCAGAATCGTGGTGGTGCCGCCCAGGGCCAGGGCTTCGTTGGGTTCGGTGGTGGCGTAGATCGCGATGGTATGGCGTGCCTTGAACAGCTCGCGCATTTCCTGGCGCAGTTCTTCGCGCAGTTTGTAGTCCAGGTTCACCAGGGGTTCATCGAACAGAATCAGCTCGGCATCCTTGACCAGCGCCCGGGCCATGGCGGTGCGTTGCTGCTGGCCGCCGGAGAGTTCCAGGGGGTGACGCTGGAGGAATTTCTCGATACGCAGCATTTTCGCGGTTTCGAGGACTTTGCTCTGGATCTGCTCGGCAGAGACTCCGGCCTGGCGCAGCGGCGAGGCGATGTTCTCGAACACGGTCATGGTCGGGTAGTTGATGAACTGCTGATAGACCATCGACACATTGCGCAGGCGCACCGGCTTCTGGGTGACGTCCACGCCATTCATCAGGATGCGCCCGCTGTCAGGCTTGTCCAGGCCGGCCATCAGGCGCATCAGGCTGGTCTTGCCGGAGAGCGTGCGGCCCAGCAATACATTGAAGGAACCGGCTTCGAAACGCAGGTTGGCGTCGTCGATCCAGGTTTGGCCTTCGACAACGCGAGTGACGTGCTCCAGGGTCAATGACATGACACGACCTTTTTATTATTGGAATGGTTCTGGCAGGAGCACAGAGCGAGTTCCGTGCCAACAACCCAAACCTCAGGCCGGTCAACGAGTTAGGCAAAACAGCGATTCGCCTCTGAACAGAAATGAACAGGTCAGGCTGAACAACTGAACAATCGGCGGGTTGACAATGAACAGTTCTGAACAACACTGAACGGGCCTTCCGCACCCCAGAACAACAATAAAGCAAGGGTCACCGCCATGAGCACACCGCTGGCGCACGATGCCATCATCCAGGACTCCTGGCGCCGCTGCCGGGCCTATGGCCTGGATCACCAGAGCACACCGAGCTTCGACCAACTGCCCGCAGACGGCGTCAGCCAGTTGCTGGAAAGCCAGCATTCCCTTGTGCAGACCACCCACCAGGAAGTGCTGCCCTACTACGAAAACATCCTCAGCAATTCCAACTGCCTGATCATGCTTGCCGACAACCAGGGCCAGGTGCTGACTTCGTGGGGCACCCAACGCTTTATCGACCCCAAGCTGGCCCGTGGTTTCAGCGCCGGCGCCAGCTGGATGGAGCGCTCCAGCGGCACCAACGCCATCGGCACCGCCCTGGCCTGTGCCCAGGCAGTGCATATCGAACATGACGAACACTTCCTCAAGGCCAACCGTTTCATGACCGGCTCGGCAGCGCCGATCTTCGATGCGCAGCGGGAAATCATCGCGGTGCTGGATGTGTCCAGTGACAGCTACCTGCCGCCCTCCCACACCCTCGGCATGGTCAAGATGATGAGCCAGACCGTCGAGAACCGGCTGATCCTCAACCTGTTTCGCGGTGAGCATTTCCAGCTGACGTTCAACACCGGGCTGAACAACCTCGATAGCCAGTGGGCCGGACTGCTGATTTTTGATGAAAGCGGTCAGGTACTGTCAGCCAACCGCCGGGCGGACAACCTGCTGGGCATCAGCCTGTCGCGGGTGCTGATCGACAGCCTGTTCAAGGTCTCGCTGCTGGAACTGCTCAACCAGCCCGAAGGCCTGCCCTTCTCGCTGCAAGCCGCCGGGCGCAACCGTTTCCAGTGCCTGCTGAAACGGCCGAAACAGGCGCCAGTGCAGGCTCGCGTGTTCGTGGAAACGAAAAAGCCCCGCGAACCCGGCCCCACGGCCATCAGTCTCAAGACTCTGCACTTCGGCGATGCCCGCGTGGAAAAGGCCGTGCGTCAGGCCGAGCGCCTGCTGGAAAAGGATATTCCGTTGCTGATCCACGGTGAAACCGGTGTCGGCAAGGAAGTGTTCGTCAAAGCCCTGCACCAGGCCAGCTCTCGCAGCCAACAAGCGTTTATCGCGGTCAACTGCGCAGCGATCCCCGCCGAGCTGGTGGAGTCGGAACTGTTCGGCTATGAAAAAGGCGCGTTCACCGGCGCCAACCAGAAAGGCAGCATCGGGCTGATCCGCAAGGCAGACAAAGGCACGCTGTTCCTCGACGAGATCGGCGACATGCCCCTGCCGACCCAGGCCCGGCTGTTGCGGGTATTGCAGGAACGCTGTGTGCAGCCTGTAGGCAGCAGCGAGTTGTACCCGGTGGATTTGCGGATCATCTCCGCCACCAACCGCTCGCTGCGCGAACAGGTACAGCTCGGGCGTTTTCGCGAAGACCTGTATTACCGCATCGGTGGCCTGACCCTGGAGCTGCCGCCGCTACGGGAGCGCACGGATAAACAGGCGTTGTTCAAGCAGCTGTGGCAACAGCATCGCGAGCCGACGCAGTGGGCCGGGTTGAGTAACGAGGTGCTGGCCTTGTTTGAACAGCATCCGTGGCCGGGGAACCTGCGCCAAGTGAGCAGCGTGTTGCAGGTGGCGCTGGCCATGGCGGAAGAGCAGCCGATTCGGGTGGAACATTTGCCGGATGATTTTTTTGTGGATTTGAATGGGGTGGTGCCGGTGTGTGATGCAGTGGATGACAGTCTGGACCTGAATGAGCGACTGAAGGCGGTGGGCGGGAATATCTCTCACCTGGCCAGAGAGCTTGGCGTCAGCCGCAATACCCTCTACAAACGCCTGCGACAAAACGGGAATTCTGTGTAGAAACACAATCAAAAATGTGGGAGCGGGCTTGCTCGCGAATGCGGTATATCAGTCGCTGATGCTTTAACTGACAGTCTGCATTCGCGAGCAAGCCCGTTCCCACATTGGAACTACATTGGGTTTGAGAGGTGGGTTCAGTTCAGGACCGGCCTTGCCCCCATTGGCACTTTGTGCCCCGGCGCCGCCATCTCAAACAACTGCTCCACCCGAGCACTCTCCTGCGCACTCGGCTTGATCACCAATGCACACGCCACAAAAATCCCCGCATTGACCACCAGCCCCACAATCCCGCTGGTCAACGACCCCAGCCCGGGAATGTCGTCCGGATACATCGTCGTCAGCACAATCGCCACCACAATCCCCGCCAGCATCCCGGCAATCGCGCCTTCCTTGTTGCCGCGGCGGCTGAAGATCCCGAAGAACAGCGGCACCGCCAACTGGATAATCCCCTGGTAGGAAATCTGCGCCAGCAATTGCAGTCGCGCGTAATCAAAGGTCAGGTACGCCAGCACCGAGGCGGCAACGATAAACACCACCATCCCGGACTTGGCCAACAGCGTCAGTTGCCGATCGGTACGCGGGGTGTTCCAGGTAGCCAGGTCGTTGGCGAACTGGGTGCCGCAGACCTGCACGCAGCCGTCGACGTGGCCGATGCTCGCCGCCAGTACGATGACGATAGCCAGCGCCAGCATCCACGGCCCGCCGATGTCGAACAGCGAGAGGAACCAGCCTTGTTGCGGGTGCGCGATGACGTTCGGGTCCTGGCTGATGGCCGCGGCAAACAGCATCAGAATCCCGTAGAAACCACCCACCAACAGGATCGTGTACAGCGTGCCTTTCTTCACCGCCTTGACGCCGCTGGCGGTGTAGATGCGCTGGAAGCTCATGGGCCAGCACATCGAGCCGATCACGCCGGTGAAGATCAGGCTGAACATGTACAGCGGGCCGTAACCGGTGCCGCTGGCGCCGGGAATCAGCAACATTTTCGCCGGCAGGTGCGCCAGGTTGGAGAACGACGCCTGGTCGCCGAACAGCAGGAACACACACAGCGCCGCACACACGACATAGGCGATCAGGCCCTGGAACATGTCGGTCATGATCAGCCCGCGCATGCCCATGCTCACGGTCCAGTACTGGCGCACCAGCACCACCACCACGCCGGCGACCAGGCAGGTGGTGACGCCCCAGCGGCCGAAGCTGGCGAACTGGAACAACATCGCCAACGCCTGGATGCCCATCACCACCCACGGGAATACCGAGATGATGCCGATGATCGAGGCCACGCGCTTGACCACCGGGCTGTTGAAGCGCATGCCGAGCAAGTCCGGCTGGGTGCGCAGGTTGAAACGCTGGCCCCAGGTCCACGCGCGGCGGGCCATCAGGTACATTGCCGTCACGCCAAGGGTGGCGTAGACCATGCCGTAGAAGCCCAGGGCGCCGCCGATGGTCAGGGCGAAAAACGCGGTAAAGGTCGAGCCCGGCCACCACGAGTTGGTGTAACACATGGCGATGTACCACGGCCCATAGGAGCGCCCGCCTACGGCGTAATCGGAAAAACTCGTGCTCTCGCGGTTGGTGGCGTACAGCACGGCGATCATCCCGGCCAGGAACAGGCCGATGACGCCGAAGGTGATAAAGAGGTTGGCATCGCTGGCGGTGCTGATCATTGCGCATCCCCCTCTTCGGGTATTTCGCCGGCCTTCAATTCGGCGACGTACAACGCCCACAGGCCCAGGCCTGCGAGGACCGCAATGGCGATCCAGTAGAAGATCGGCAACGGTATGCCCAGTACCAACGCGGTACTGCCGCTCACGCTCAAATAGAACGGCGGGAATAAGGCGAGCATCAGCAACAGGAAAAAGTACACGCCAAAGAGTTGGCTTTTCAGGCGTCCGGGTGGTGCGCTATCAGATTTCATGAGTCGGGTGCTCCTTGAATTTGTGGATCGTTTTTTTGTGTGATCAAACAAAAATCAAGCAGTGAAAACGCAGGCACCAATCAGCGCCCAAGTGACTTCATTCAATGCATTATTGTTGTCTGGCGCAGGCTCAAGCCTGTCTTAGCCAGGTTTCCCATTGCGAATCGTTGATGATGCTGCGGGCACGCATGTGCTTCCAGGTGCCGTATTTGTAGAAGTCGAAATCCAGCTGCGACACCGCGTGCTGCACCATCGCCCAGGTCGACCATTTGATGTCCGCCAGGGCCTTGTGCAACTTGATGCGCGCGAGGTTCTGCGGGGTGACCTGGCCGAAGTAATCCTCGATCAGGGCCAGTTCCATTTCATCAGTGAAAAACATCTCGCCGAACCACAGCGCCAGTTCGTAATGCCGGTCGTTGTTGGAGGCGTATTCGAAGTCCACCAGACGAATTTGCCGACGGTCGTTGAGCATGAAATTACCCGCCAGGGTGTCATTCATGCAGGGAGCCAGGTCGATGCCGGAAGCTTGCAGCACGCCCCGGGCGCGGTCGCATTGGCGGCGCAGCCAGGCGTCGTCGGCGGGCTTGCAGCCGTTGAGTTGCTCCACCTGCCGCTGGTGCTCGGCAATCATGTCGAACACGGTCTTGGTCTGCACCAGTGGCGGCTGGTCGTTGAACGCCTTGAGGGCGTGCAGCGCGTTGTGGCGCACGTCGCGGTCGAGGAAGTCGTGGTTGGAGGAGGCGCGCCAGCCCTCCATGAACTCGAAGACTTCCACGCCGAACTCTTCAAGGAATGCGAACACCGGCGCGCCATAGCCGGTTTGCGCCGCCTTGAGGCTGGCGTCGTGGGCCGTGCGGCGGTCAATGAACATCTCGGTGCCCACGCCCGGCACCTTGAAGAAATACGCAGTGTCGATCCCGGCCACTTCCACCCGCCAGTTGGTGTTGGAAATCCCGCCGCTGACCGGTTCATAACGAATGCCGGTGCCGCCCCAACTGGCAACCCCGCGCACCGCCGCTTCCAGCTGACACTCTTGTGGCGTACACGCCTCACCTAACGCTTTCATGCCTGTCCCTCCTGTACCTGACGTAGCCAACCTTCAAACCGCGGGTCTTGCAGACTTTGGCGGCAGCGCAACAGCGTCCACTGCCCGACCTTGGAGAACTCCAGCGGCCGCGCCGAGGTAGCGCCGACCCACAGGCCCCAGAGCGTCCAGTACCAATCGTTGATCAAGGCGTACAAGCGGCAGCGCGCATAGTCGCTTTCACGGCACTCGCCGGCCCAGGCATGGATGCCTTCGCGCCAGTCGTTTTCGAAGACGTACAACTCGTTAAGGCTGATGGCCACGTCGTACCAGGGATCACCACTGCCGGCGTAATCGAAGTCGATCAGTTGCAAGGCGCCGTCCGGGCCGATCATCACGTTGCTCGCCACGCCGTCGCCGTGCAGCGGCACCGAGTCGCTGGCGTTCAGTTGCAGCGCGGTCCAGGCCAAGTCAATGCAGGTGCTGATCCAGGCGTGGTCGATGGGCAAGGCCACGCTGTAGCGCACGCATAATTCGCGCAGGTGCTGGATGTCTTGCAGCGGCGAGCGGGCGAAGCCCGGCGAGGTGCCTTGGTGCAATTGTTTCTTCAGGGCCCAGAGCGCTTGCAGGCGCCGGGGCTGCATCAATTCGTCGAGGCGGGCCCAACGCCATTCGCTGGCGGGCAACGCATCCAGCAGCAACACGCCGGCCGTGGCATCCACCAGGCGCACACCCGGCGTCACGTCGCAATCAGCTGCCAGTTGGGTGGCGCGGGCAGTGCGTTCAATGTCGATCAACGCGCGCATGTCGTCATGCAAGACTTTGGCGTAACACTGGCCCCACGGTGCGCTGACGGTAAAACCGGCCCACTCGGTGGCCAGGCGTATCGGCGAGGCAATCCCGGCGGTGCCCTCTTCGACCACCACATGGGCGGACAAGCCGGCGGCCTCCAGGGCGCCCAGCAGCCGTGACTTTGCTTGCAAACGACTCGACATGGCAGACCTCAGCGGTAAGCGTTGGGGGTAGAACAGGCGCGGTGCAGCAACGCGGTCAGCATGTGCAGGCCGTTGCGCATGTCCTGTTCGCCGGTGAATTCCGCTTCGTTGTGGGACACGCCATTGCTGCTCGGGATAAACAGCAGGCACACCGGGTAATGCCGGCTCAGGCTGATGGCGTCGTGGCCTGACACGGTGACGCTGTTGCCGATGGGCAAGCCCAGTTGCTGGCCGACGCCGTAGGCCAGCTCGGCAAAACCGTGATGCAGGTGGCTCGGCTCACGCAGGGCGCGGCTTTCGATGCTGTAGTCAGTCGACGTGGCGCTGGCGGTGGCCTTGAGGCTGGCGTCCAGGCGCGCACCGGCTGCGGCCAGTAATTCGGTGTCGGGCGAGCGGTACTCGACATGCAACGTCACGCTGGAAGGCACCACGTTGGGGGAATTGGGATAGATCTCCAGGCGCCCCACCGAGCTGTGCAGTTGCACGCCGTGCAGGTCGGCCTCGGCCCGCACCGCAGTGATCGCGTGGGCGGCGGCCAGCAAGGCGTCCTTGCGCGCGGCCATGGGCGTAGGGCCGGTGTGGTTCTGTTCACCGATGAACCGAATCCGTTGCTTGAGGGCGGCCCAGGTGTCGCGCACCACACCGATGGCCAGCCCGTCGCGCTCAAGGCCATCACCTTGTTCGACGTGGATTTCCACATAACCGGCGACGTCCAGCTCGACGCGGCCCTCCCCCAGATAACCAATCTGCTGCAGCGCATGCTTGAGGCTGATGCCATCGCCATCGCGGCAGGCCCAGGCGTCCTGCAGGGCCAGGTCACCGGTGAACACGCTGCTGCCGATCAGGCTGGGCTGGAAACGCGCGCCCTCCTCGTTGGTCCAGTTCACCACCGCCAGGTTGCACGCCGGCGTTTCGCCGCGCTCGCGCAGTTGGCGAGCCAGGCTGGCCACCGCGACCGCGCCGGCCAGCACGCCGTAGACGCCATCAAATCGCCCGGCACTCGGCTGGCTGTCCAGATGCGAACCACACAGCACGTAGGGCGCTTCTGGATTAAAGGTGATCAAACCGAACATGTTACCCACTGCATCCACACGCACGTCAAAACCGCGTTCAGTCAGCCAGGCCGCGAACAGGTCGCGCACGGCGCCGTCTTCGGCCGAGGCGGCGAGGCGATGCAGCCCACCGGCCTTGGTCGCGCCGATGGCCGAGGTGTCGCGGAACAGCGCCTCGAAGGTTTCAAGGTCCTGTTCACTGGGCACCAGCAACTCAGGGGTAAAGGATATCGACATGGGCTTGCTCCAGGCGGGTCGCAAAGTCGTTGGACGGCGCACGATTGGTGACCAGGGTCGTGATGGCGCTGAACGGCAGCGTATTGATAAAGGTGCGGTGGCCGAACTTGGCGTCATCGGCCAGGATCACGCTGCGCAGGCTGTGTTTGGTCAGTTCCCGGCGCAGCAGCGCCTCGGGCTCCTGGTAGTCCATGAACCCCAGCTCAAGGTCGACAGCGCCGATGCCCATGAAGGCAATGTCGTAGTGGAACTGTCGGACGAATTCCAGGGTGTGGGCGCCAATCAGCGCGTTGTCGTTGCGGCGCACATCGCCGGGCACCACCAGCACCTGGTTGGCGCTTTGCTCGGTGATCAAGCGGGCGATGTCCAGGGAGTTGGTGATGATGCGCAACTGGCTGAACGCGGTCAGTTGCTGGGCCAGGGCCAGGGTCGAGGTGCCGGTGTCGAGGAACAGCACCATGCCTTCGCTCACCAGCTTCGCTGCACACACCGCGATACGCGTCTTGGCCTGGGGCTTGATGCGGCTGCGCACCTGCAGCGGCTGTTCTTCGTTGAGCCGCGGCAGGATCGCGCCGCCGTGGATGCGCCGCAGCTTGCCGGCTTCTTCCAGGTACTTGAAGTCGCGGCGGATGGTTTCTTCGGAGACGAACAGCGCCTGCGCCAGGTCCGACGCCTTGACGCGCTGGTGTTGGGTGAGCAGGAGCATGATTTCGTCGAGACGTGGCTGGTTGAGCATAAAAGAGGTATTCCAGGGCAGGTTCAGGCGGCCGGTATTGCGCGCCCCACGGCGAAACGCGGCGCGAGCCGGTCCAGCGGGGAGCATAGAACGTAATACAGCCATGGACAGGGTCACGGGTACCTCTCACTCATCAGGGTGTGAAAGGGCAGGACAACACAAAGCGTTTATCACGGGCGGGCTTCTCTTTTGAGCCCACTCCGGGTGCAATCAATCAGGGCATCAGCATCGGGGGGAGGTGCTGATCCCAGGGGGCGATGGCTTCGACGGCCGCGCAGAATTGCAGCACCTGGGCGTCGGCAAAACGTGGGCCGATCACCTGCAGGCCAATCGGCAAACCGCTCGGGCTGAAGCCGCAGGGCAGGCTGGCAGCGGGGTTGCCGGTGATATTGAACGGATAGGTAAACGGCGTCCAGCGGGCCCAGGGCACCGCGCCCTCCTCGCCCGGCCAGCCCTCGGGGGCAACCCGGTCGGCGGCGAACGGCAGGATCGGCATCGTCGGCATCAGCAGTACGTCGTAGTCATTAAACAGCGCGTGTACCTGATTGGCGAACAGTGCACGTTGCTGCACAGCCTTGAGGTAGGCCGCCAGATCGTAATCGGCGGAGCGCTTGATCAGCGCAGCGAAACCCGGGTCCAGTTGGTCGAGGCGATCGGCCAGGGATTTGCCATAAGCGATCCCGCGCCCGCCGACCCACAGGGTTTCGAAGGTGGCCAGCGGGTCTTGCCAGTCCAGGTTCAGGGTGGTGACGGTGACCGGCAGCTCATCCGCAAGGTAATGCACCGCCGCTTCGACGGTGGCGGCGATGACCGGGTCCACCGGCGTATCGAACAAGGTCGGGCAATACGCCACACGCACAGGGCCCAGCGGTTGGTCGCAGCGCGCCAGGTAGGACTCGGTGGGCGCGGGCAAGGCCTGGTGATCCAGCGGATCGGGCCCGGAGAGGATATCGAAGAGTAACGCGCTGTCGCGCACGGTGCGGGTGATCGGGCCGGCGTGGCTGAGCATTTCAGTGGCGGACCAGGGCCAGGTGGGGATGCGCCCCAGAGAGCCTTTAAGAGCGAATGCACCGCAAAAGGCGCCGGGAATGCGCACCGAACCGCCGCCGTCGGAACCCAGCGTGGCCGGGACCATGCGTGCTGCCACCGCAATGGCCGAGCCGGAACTGGATCCTCCGCTGGTGAGCTGGGGGTTCCAGGGGTTGCGGCCATTGCCGAAAACCCGGGAGGTGCTGGCGCCGGTCCAGCCGAATTCGGTGGTGGCGGTCTTGCCGAGGATGATCGCGCCGGCCTCCTTGAGGCGGCGGATGATCGGGGCGTCCTGGGTGGGGACGTTGTCCAGGCCGGTCAGCGAACCGCGGGTGGTGCGCAGATTGGCGGTGGAGAACAGGTCTTTGATGCCGAAGGGGATGCCGTGGAGCGGGCCACGAAATTGGTTGGCCTGCGCTTCTGCGGTCAGGATTTCAGCCTGCTCCCGCGCGAATTCGGTGTAGACGTCGCCGAAGGCATTCAGTGTGGGATTGTGGGTTTTGATGGCTTCGAGGCTTCGCTCGACCAGTTGCACAGGGGTCAGTGTGCCTTGGCGGATGCTTTCGGCTGCGTGCAGGACGCTGGGCATGTGGGTCAGTGAGGTATCAGTCTTCATTGAGCATCCTGGGACATCTGCGAAATGATCCAGCGGGTACGTCAATAGACGCCAAGGGAATGGAAGCTGTCAAGTTGGATTTGTTGCGTATGTGGGTTTTGTGGGATTTATTTTTGTCTGAGATTTGGCTTACGAAAACGGGTCGGTTTAGCCGGGGATTTGGCGAAACGTCCTATCAGTAGCAGTGGATAGCTCTGACTTCTTTCTCTTACAAACCTCTGCAAAGTCCCTCGCCTGATCACACAGCGCGAGGGAACGCCGATGTTTTTTTTGATTAATGCTCTGCCCGATGGGGCTGCCTCTTGAATCCCGCCCTAGGCAGGTTGGCCCTGGCTCCCATGGATGTGGAGACGAAGGACGTTGAAGCGGTCTTTCGTAATTTCAGGGAGTGCCTTAACTCGTTTGACGATTGGGCTGAGAGCTTCTGGAGCTTTTCGTCGCTGGAAGTCGAGCAGGTGTTCAAGGTTGGGGATGAGGTCGCGCTGGTCGCGCCTGTTTCCTCTAAAGCCCCCAGTACCACCGTTGCAATGTGCAAACCCAATGGTGCGCTGACCCTGGTGCATATGTTTGAGAGCAAGCGGTTTGTGCCGATCGGCAACACGCCGGTCATGCTCCAGGCCATCGCCGAGGACGGCAGCCTGATCGGTCCCCCCATTCATAAAACCATCGGCCCCAGCGGCATCCTCGAAATCACCGACTGCACGCGCGACCAGCAGTATCAGGTCAGCTTCTACCCCGATGTTTCCAAGGATCACGTCAAGGCGCTCTACGCCTCCTATCAGTCGGTGATCAGCTCACTGGAAAGCAGCTTGCGCAGTGAATGGACGAGCACCTTCGAAGAGCAGTGGAAACAGTACTCAAACGCCAGCGCCCTCGACCGTCGCAAGTTGATGGACGCCGCGTTTGTGCGAGGGATTACGAACACGCTGTACAGCCTTTGGGACGGTATTCCAAACCTGTACGACTGGCTGGCGGACATCAAACCCAATAGCGAAAAGTTGCTGCAGTACCTCTCCCAAGGCGAGCTTGAAGAGCTGTTGAAGCTCAGCAATGAGGCCATTGCCAACGGTCTTCTGGTGCTGAGCGATGAACCGCTGCTGTTCATCTATCTGTCGGCGATGTTCAGTTGGGCGCAATTGCTTCCGCCGCCGGACATGAACGAGCTGCTGGGGGAAATGACTTCCGAGGTACTGCTCAACCTGCTGTTGCTGTTGGCCACCGGCGGCATGGGTGTGGCGGTGCGTTTGGGCCCGCAGGTGCTGGGCAAGGTCAGGTCCGGCCGGGCACGGGTGTTACTCGAGCAGATGGCCAAGTTGGGCGAGGCACCACGGCTGGACTGGCACCCCAGTGTGCTTAAGCCGGTGTCGCTTAAAAATGATCCAGTGTCGATCAAGGCAGCGGCCGTGCCGTTGAAGGCCGGTGTAAACGAGGTTTCGAATCCGGCAGCGCTGGTCCGAAAGCCTAAAGCGGCGCGCACGGCGCTGGTGAAGCAAGAACATGTGGATGATGCCCCGGCTTCGGCGAAAAACCCCAATGGGGATGCGTCGGCTTGTTCGGCGAGCACCTGTACGAATGGCTGCCCGGTTTCGATGGTTACTGGTGAGGAACTGCTGACCCTCACAGACGGCTCGTTGGAGGGTGTCCTGCCATTTGCCTGGACGCGGTTGTATCGCAGCAGTGCCGTGGAAGTGGATTGCGGGTTGGGGTTTGGCTGGAGTCATGCGCTGGCGCAGCGCTTGGTGGTGAGCGGCGAATCGGTGGTGTGGACCGATCACGAGAACCGCAGCACCACCTTTCCCCTGCCCTCTGCTGCACGGCCGGCCATCACCAATAGCCTGGCGGAAGCGGCGATTTATCTGGGTGCTTTGCCGGATGAATGGGTGCTGGCTCAGGCGTCGCTTTTCTACCACTTCCGTGACGGTGTGCTGACGGCGATCAGCGATGCGTATGACAACCGGCTGCGTATTTCCCGTGACTATTCCGGGCGGATTCAGCGGATTGATAACGGCGTTGGTCAAGGATTGCTGCTGCGGTATGACCGCCGACATATCGTTGCCGTCGACTATCAGGTGCAGCGGGAACTGGACTGGGTTACCGAGCAGAACGTTGTTGCCTACACGTACGACAATGCGTGGCGGTTGATCGAAGCGACCAACGCGGTAGGCGAAAGCGAGCGTTATCGGTACGACGATCAGCAGGTGATCCTGGAGCGGGAACTGGCCGGTGGGGCGAGTTTCTTCTGGGAGTGGGAACGGTCTGGCAAGGCGGCGCGATGCGTCCGCCACTGGGCCAGCTTTTCGCAGATGGACACACGGTATGTGTGGGATGACAACGGCACTGTCACCGTACACAACGCCGATGGCAGCCAGGAAGTCTACGTCCACGACCAGCGCGCACGGCTGGTGCAGCGGATCGATCCGGACGGCGCGCAGCACTTCAAATCCTACGACGAAAAAGGCCGGCTGACGGTCGAGCAGAATCCGCTGGGAGCGGTGACGGCCTATCAGTACGACGAAGCCGGTCGGTTGATTGCGCTGTTTCCCGGTGACGATGCACCCACCTCCTACGAGCATGACAACGGTTTCGTACGGGTTGTGCGCCGTGGTGACGCGGTGTGGAAATACCAGCGTAACGATCAAGGCGATATCACTCGCAAGACTGATCCGGATGCCAATTACACCGAATACACCTACACCCAACACGGAAAGCTCACGGGTGTTTGGTATCCGGATAACAGCAGCCAACGCTTTATCTGGAACGAACGCGGCCAGCTCATTGAAGAAAAACTGGCGAATGGCGGTGTGCGGCGTTATCGCTATGACGAGCTGGGGCGGCAGGTGGCTTGCGAGGATGAGCATGGTGCGCTGACCCAGTATCAGTGGAACGCCGTAGGTCGTTTGCTGAAGGTGATTCAGCCTGACGGGGCCACACGCGAATTCAGCTACAACCCGTACGGAAAAATCACTGCTGAGCGCGACGAGTTGGGCCGCGTCACCCGCTACGAATACGCCGATGGTTTGCACCTGATCAGCCGTCGGATTAATCCGGACGGCACGCAGCTTAAATACCGTTATGACAACGTTCGGCTGTTACTGACCGAGATTGAAAACGAGGTCGGCGAAACCTATCGGCTCGACTATCACGCCAATGGCCTGATCCAGCAGGAAATCGGGTTTGATGGCCGGCGTACTGCCTATGTCTACGACCTCGCCGGGCATCTGCTGGAAAAGACCGAATACGGCGATGACGGCAGTCAGTTGGTTACCGGTTATGCGCGCGATGCTGCCGGTCGCCTCGTAAGAAAAACCCTGCCCGACCGCAGCATTGTCGATTACACCTACGACCGTCTCGGCAACCTTCTCAGCGTCGACGACGGTCATTGGCCGCTGCATTACGAATACGACCTGCAAAACCGCCTCACCGCCGAACACCAGGGCTGGGGCACGTTGCGCTATGGCTACGACGAATGCGGCCAACTCAATTACCTGCGGCTGCCAGACAACAACCGCCTCGCCTTCCACCACGACAAAGGTGGCGACCTCGCCACCGTCGAACTCAACGGCAACCTGCTCACCTCGCACCTGTTCAAATCCGGCCGTGAACATCAGCGCCAGCAAGGCCAACTCCTCAGCCACTACCACTACGACGACCAGGGCCGCCTGCACGCCCACGCCATCACCCAACAGGAACAACGCCACCAGCGCCGCCAATACGACTACGACAAACGCGGCAACCTGACCCGCATCCTCGACACCCGCAAAGGCCAGCACGACTACCACTACGACCCACTCGACCGACTGACCCGCGCCAACCACTCGCACGACCTGCAGGAACGCTTCGTCCACGACCCGGCGGGCAACCTGCTGATGCAAGACCGCGTCGGTCCGAGCGTCGTCAAAGGCAACCGCTTGTTGATGCAAGGTGACCGCCATTACGACTACGACGCCTTCGGCAACCTTCTGCGCGAACGCCGGGGCCGGGCGCAGCAGTTGGTTACCGAATACCGCTACGACTGCCAGCACCGACTGATCAGCGTCACCCAGCCGGACGGCACCGAAGCCACATATCGCTACGACCCGTTTGGACGGCGTATCGCCAAAACCCTCAACGGTCAGACCACCGAGTTCTTCTGGCAAGGCGAAACATTAATCGCCGAACACAGCACTGATAACCACCAAAGCTATATCTACGAACCCAACAGCTTTCGCCCGTTAGCGCTGCTGAAAGGCTACGGCCCGGAAGACGTAAAACCCTTCCACTACCAACTCGACCACCTCGGCACCCCACAAGAACTCACCGCACCCGACGGCGAAATCGTCTGGTCCGCGCACTACCGCGCCTACGGCCAAATCGCGAAGCTGGACGTCAACACCGTTACCAACCTACTGCGCTTCCAGGGCCAATACTTCGACCCGGAAAGCGGGCTGCACTACAACCGTCATCGCTACTACAATCCGGACATTGGCCGCTACCTGACGCCTGATCCGGTGAAACTGGCGGGCGGGCTGAACGGATACCTGTACGTGCCCAACCCGACGGGGTGGGTGGATCCGTTGGGGTTGAATACCTGTCCGGGTGGGGATGGATGTAAGCCGACGCACCGCGCTGAAGATCCCACGAGCAAAGCCAAGGTAAACGAAGGCGACGTAGAGCCACCTAAAGGATTCGATAGTAAGCTCTCAAGAAATGGAGCGCTGAGAAGAGCTAAAGAGATTGGTGGTATTCCACGAAGCGCACAGCCTATAGCGGTTGAAAGGGATAAGATCCGTGATCAAGATAGATACATATCGGGCAGGATATATGTTTTCAGCCTTAAAAAAGGTCATGTCACTAAGATTTATGAACACTCCCTAGGTCATGTAGAGGGCAATCACGGTCCACACTTCAACACAAAAAACACGATTGGAGGAATAAAGGTGCCTTTGAGGATTGGCGATGACTCACATACATACTTCAAGAGAAAACCATGAAAACCGCATATATAAATGAAACTGGAGTAAAACCTTGGAACGGGGTAGAGCAGATAGATGACTCTCAGTTTTCCACATTAACCTTAATTGACCATGACTTTCGCTGCGTTTGGGATTCCTGGTGCAACGTGGCGGAGTGCTTAGTAGAAGAATGGCCGATCAAGCGGGAATGGCGGTCGATAGGGTGGGGAGATTTTTACTCCAGGACCGAGGAATACCTACTAAAAAAGGAATTGGCTGGTCAGATAAAAAATGGAGATCTATTCGGAAAAAATGATAGCACCAACATATATTCGATAATAAAAAACATTCCAACCTTGCCCAGAGATATAACAAATTCCGCACTGGAAGGTTCAAGCGAAACAATTTTGATTATGCAAAAGTCAGTCCCTTCAATAGAACAGCTTTGGACCGACATGACTATTTTCGAAAAAAAAGTGACTACCAAAAATATAAAAACTTTCCTTGAGATTCATCCACAAACCGTGCTTTGCAGGTTCTTTGATTCAGAAACACATGCCGCCGCTCAATTTATAAGCATGATTGATGTTCAAGAGAAACTAGTCAGCGCGATTCAAAAAAATGAGATCCGAGAAATCACCCAACGAGAGGTCTACAGTTATATTCACACATGAAGAATAGCCGAAAGCCAAACTTCCCACCAAACATCATGAATTGCGACGTACCTAAACGTTCGACTCAAAAAAGAGTCTCTCCTCTTGACGCAGGGTATTTTAACCAAATAAATCCGCCTCACTCTGTTTCTTTGCTGCGACTACTTGCCGTGACCAAAAAACAATACTACACACCAAAAGCGGAAACGGTTTTTGGAGGACGATAAATGGCGATCTCACTGAAAAAACCATCAGGCTTCACATCGAATAATCACAAAAAAAACACAGGTGGTGGCGCTCAGCGAGCACGTTGAAGAGGATGCGACGTTGCTCATCGACGGCACCATATTGAATTGCTTCGTCAGCTTTTGCCCTTATGAGATCGAAGTAGGAAAAACCTATGATGTAGATCTGACAATAAATCTATCCGACGACTACGAAGTCATCAGGGTCGACACAGTCAATTGTCTGGTTTAAAAAACAGGCCATGGCTATGCTTATTTTCTGTTTGGAAGGCTTTGCAACGAGACTTTTCACACGTTTACGCCACTTGACGATCAAGACTTGCACTACGAGCATCCAGAATTAAACGAACAACTTATCAGATTGGAAGTAGAGAGAATTGACGTGAGCTTTCACTGATATTCCAACAAACAAATAAAAATACCGATTGCCTTACTTAAACCAACGCTCAAAAAAATTGAGCCATTGCGCATGTAACACAATGAAAATTTAAAACCGAGAAATTAAATATTTTAATATCCAGATCGGGCAAAAAATGCTATCGACTTATTTGAGTACAGATTCGAAACAAAAAAATCCAGCTCTGGTGTAACAACAAAATTTTGCAGCCCGGACGGATCACCTAACCTATACCCTACGAACTACTTCCTAAGCCTTTGATTTCTGTGGGCCACCTGACGTCGTATCATCAGGCGGGAATGTAGTTTATACAACGCAGCCCTCACTCTACTGCGGCAAACGTTCCCCTCAACTCCACGCCACCACCAACAACCCCGCCCCCAACACCAAACATAGCGGCGAGTAAAAAAATGTATCCAGCCGCGCAAACCGCGACCCGCCGACCTTCTTGAAAAAACCCACCAGCTCTGAATCCCCAATCGCCCGGGCAAACATCACCAGTGCTACTGCACTAATCCCCCACTGCAACGCATGGTTGGACACCGGCTCGAAATACAGCCCGGCCCGCAAACACACCAGCACCGCAATCGCCACCAACCCCACACCCACCAGCAACGTTCCCAGTGCCGACGGCTTGAACGCCGGTCGCGGCCCGCTGGCGAATTCACCCGGCAGCTGCGGAATAGCCGCCGTCACACCCAATTTGCCGCCGGCCGCCCAGTACAAATGCACCAGGCTGATAAAGCCAAAAACCCCGACGATCCATCGCGCGACTAAAAAGCTCATGGCTGGATATCCTTGGAAAAGTCCGAGAGAGGATAGCCCTCTTGAGATTTTTTGCAGGCAATTCGTCGGCGGCTGATGGTAAAGTGCCGCCCCATGAAACTCGCCCGTACCGACCGCTCGCTCATTGCCTGGATGCTCTACTGCTGCGTCCTGTTCAATGTGTTCGCCTGCAGCATCGGCCACGGGCAAATGGTCGGGATGCAGCTCAATGGCATCGGCGGCCAGTTCTGTACGGTGGACCCGCGCCCCCAGGCGCCGGTGCCTTACAAGTCCACCGATGAATCCCTGCCCACGCTCTCGAAAGCCTTCGGTTGCCCGCTGTGCTCCACCGGCGGCATGGGCCCGGCGCTCAACTCCAGCCTCAATGTGGTGGTGCTTCCGCAACCCCATGCGCCGCCGCCCGCCATCGTTGCCAGTGCCGACATCCCTGCCCGCTTCACCTGGCCTGCGGCTAATCCGCGCGCCCCGCCCGCCTTCGCCTGATACCTGCGCTTTTCTGATTGGCCCACGCGGCTGCCTCCCCCGGGAGTGCGGACGGCACTGGGTTGTTTTCAAGCCAAGTTTTTCAGGATTCAACCATGAAACATTTACCCCTTTTGGCGGGCCTGTTCGGCTGCCTGCCTGTCAGCACCTGGGCGATTGAGCTGGCAACGACCACCATTGAAGGCGAGCAAACCGGTGATGCCGGCCTGGCCCTGGATCAGTCCAGTGGCATGGCCTCGCGCCTGGGGCTGAGCGTGCGGGAAACCCCGGCGTCCATCAGCATTGCCAACCGCAATGACATCGAGCGCCGAGGCGCCAAGACCTTCAAGGACGCGGCCAATACCCTGCCCGGGGTCAACGCCAGCGCGCCGCCGGGGTTTGGCGGTTTCATTTCCTATCGAGGGTTTACCAGCAGCCAGATTACCCAGATGTTCAATGGCGTCGCGGTGTCCGGCGGCCTGGCTCGCCCCGTGGATGCGTGGATTTATGACCGGGTCGAACTGGTGGGCGGGCCCTCCTCGCTGATCAACGGCGCCGGCTCCGTCGGTGGTTCGCTGAACTACGTGACCAAGCTGGCCACCCGTGAGGAACAGGCCGCCGAAGGTCAGCTCACCTATGGCAGCTACGACACTGCCGGAATGGCCTTCGGCCTGAACCACGCCCTGACCGAGCCGGGCGCCGAGGTCCAGCATTACGCGCGCCTGGACGTAAGCCGCAACACCAACCACACCTATATCGATCGCCAACAGCGCGATGCCTGGAGCGTGGCGTTTTCCCTGCTGAGTGATTTCACCCCGAACCTGTCCCACACCCTGGCCCTGGAATATCAGGACGAACACGAGGACAGCCCCTACTGGGGCACACCGGTGCTCAACCCGAAGTCGGGCGAGTTGAAGATCGACAAACACAACCGCTTCAACAACTACAACGTGGCCGACGGTCGTTATGAGCAACGCACGATCTGGGTGCGCTCGATCATCGACTACCGGATCAATGACAGCACCACGCTGAAAAATACCCTCTATCACCTCAACAGCCAGCGCGACTATCGCAACCTGGAAACCTACCAGTACAACGCTGATAACAGCGCGGTGAATCGCTCGACGGCCTATCAGGTACGGCACCAGGGTGAGCAGAACGGCAACCAGTTCGAGCTGCGCCATGACGACACGTTCTTCGGCTTGAGTACCACGTGGTCGGGCGGCTTTGAGTACAGGGTCAACAGCACCACCAACAATCCGTTGAATGTGGCAGGCAACAGTACGGTGGACCCGAACAACTATGATCCCGGGCATTTCTATGACATCCCGGGCACCAAGCCCGGTTTCGATCCGGACAAGACCAACGCCGTCACCACCAAGGCATTGTTCCTCGAGAACCGCCTGGGCCTGACTGACAAGCTGTCGTTGCTCACCGGCCTGCGCTACGACGCGATTGACCTCGAAGTCACCAACCACCGGGATATCACCGCCAGCAATCCGCGGCATGTCAAACGCAGTTGGGAGCCGGTGACCGGGCGGATTGGCCTGACGTATCAGTTCATCCCGCAAGCCAATGTCTACGTGCAATACAGCACCGCTGCCGAACAGCCGAGCAGCACCACCCAGGTGTTCGATGTGTCCACCGGCAAGCAATGGGAAGTGGGCAGCAAGTTCGATTACATGGACGGTCGCGGCTCCGCCACGGTGGCCGCCTACCGGATCGAGCGCAAGGACTTCGCCGTCACCGACCCGCTGGACCCGACCAATAGCATTCCGGTGGGCGCGCAGACGTCCAAGGGTATCGAGCTGGCCAGTTCGTTGCGGGTCACGCCCAAGCTATTGCTGGAGGGCAACTACGCCTGGGTCGATGCCGAATACGAGGACTTCAACGAGAAAACCGCCAGCGGTGCCGTGGTGTCGCGCAAGGGCAATACGCCGACCAATGTGCCCAGGCAGGTGGGTAATCTGTGGCTGACCTATGACTTTGCGGAGGATTGGCAAGGAGGTGTGGATGCGCGGTATGTGGCGTCGGTGTACGCCGATAACGCCAACACCCTGACGGTGCCGGCCTATACCTTGTTCGGGACGTTTTTGACTTACAAGGTGGATCAACACACCTCCGTGACGGGCCGGGTGCGCAACCTGACCAATGAGGTGTACGCCGAGTTTGCCCATGTGTCGCCGGCGTATTACCTGGGGTCGCCGAGGACGTTTGAGCTGGCGGTGCAGACGAAGTTCTAAAGCCCAGCAAGTTTCAAGGCAAGAATGAGGTCAGTGTGGGAGCGGGCTTGCTCGCGAAAGCGGTGAGTCAGTCAATACAAATGTTGGCTGAAAAACCGCTTTCGCGAGCAAGCCCGCTCCCACATTTTTGATCGCAATCGGGCTGTTATATCGGTGTTACTTCAGGCTGGCTTCGACCTTCTGCGCCACATCCTCAGTCAGCCACGCCTTCCAGACTTCCGGATGATCCTTGAGAAATGCCTGGGCGACCTCTCGCGGCTGGCTGTGCTTCTCGCTCATTTCGGCCAGCGCCTTGTTCAGCGGCTCGATCGGAAAGTCGACCTTGGCAAAGAACTCGGCGATCTGCGGATGCTCCTTCTGGAACGGCGTGGACACTCCGATGCTCAGCTTGGAGGCCAGGGAACGTGTAGGTTTCGGGTCAGGATTGTCTGCATCGGTCAGCGTTTTCCACGCCTCGGCATCAAATGGCGGCTCTTCCAGCTGGATCAGCTTGTAGCGCCCCATCAACGGTGTAGGCGACCAGTAGTAGAACAGCACCGGCTTGCCCCGGCGGATCGAGGAAGCAATCTCGGCATCCAGCGCAGCACCCGAACCACTGCGGAAATTCACATAGCTGTCGTCAAGCCCGTAGGCCTTGAGCTTTTGCTTGTTGACCACTTCCGAGGTCCAGCCAATCGGGCTGTTGAGGAAACGGCCCTTGCTCGGTGCTTCCGGGTCCTTGAACACGTCCTTGTAGCGCGCCAGATCCTTCACGCTGCGCAGGTCCGGCGCGAGGGGCTTGATGCCTTTGGCCGGGTCGCCCTTGACCACGTACTCGGGCACCCACCAGCCTTCAGTGGCGCCCTTGACGATATCCCCAAGGCCCACCACTTTGCCTTCGGCCTCGGCCTTGACCCACACCGGGCTGCGGCCGGCCCATTCTTCGCCGATCACCTGGATGTCGTTTTTCGCCAGGGCGGTTTCCAGGGTGATGGTGGTGCCGGGCAAGGTGTCGGTGGGCAAGTCATAGCCCTTTTCGACAATCACCCGCAGCACCTCGGTGATCAGGCTGCCGCTTTCCCAGTTCAGGTCGGCAAAATGAATCGGCGCCTGGGCTGCTGATACCGGCAGCGACGCCACCGACAGACTCAGGGTCGTCAGTGAGGCTGCCAACAGTGCTCGAATTCCTTTCATGCTTTGCACCTCATGCCTTACAGCAATCGCGAATGGCTTTGCTGTAACACCGCGAAGCCTCTGAATACTTAAGTCAACTCAACTGTAGTAGAGGTTCCGGGGAACATGGCAGGTTGCCGGTTTTTACGCAGGATTGTTCAGCCGCTGCAACTCGCGGCGCACCATGCTGGCGAATTCGGCGGGCTTGAGTTCATACAGTTGGCCGGCGACCCAGCTCAACCAGGCGCCCTGCAACTCGGCCTTGCGGTCAAACAATTGAGCCGCCGTGGCTTGGGCATCGAGCAGGTGCTGCTCGTGGAACTGTGCCCTACCCTGGCTCATTACTCGCTGGCCTTGAAGGTCACGAGTTCACCCTTGCGCCATTTGGCGGCCTTGCCGGTGACGGCCTTCAGGGTCTTGGTCAGGCCTTCTACCAACTGCTCATTGGCGGCAAACACCAGCATCACGCTGTGGCCTTCCTTGAACACAATGCCCTGGCCTTCGGCCGAGGACACAAAGGCGTAATCGCCCAGGCCATACACCGTCAACTTGATATCGCGAAACTTCAGTTCGAACTTGCCGCCTTCGCGGCTGGGCAACACAGCGGCCCGGAAATGATCACCGACCTTGAGTTCCAGGCGCGGCTTGTCGTCCACCACCAATGCCGCTTCGGTATCGATCTCGGCGATGTAGATACCTTCAGGTGTCTGCTCAGTGACGTAGACGAAACGGGATTGAAACTGCTTGACCAACTTTGCGCGCAAATCACCCAGCACGAATAACGCGTGCATATCCAGATTACTGACTGCCAAGGAAACGCCCCCACATCAAAAGGGTGCTGTCCGCCCAAGCGGGCAGCACAAAAAAACGGCCGGAAACGGCACGATCACACAACAAATCCACTGATAAAAACTGAAGAAGATCACGCTGCCAGGCCATGAGACTAGTACAGGCGTGCCCGACGCACCTTACGCAGGTCGCCAGGCGTTGCAGGAAATCACAGGTTTAACGACCAGAGAATACTGGCCGACCCACTTCAGACAATAACCCTTTAAAAAATGCAGTTTCCGACATCCAACACAGAAACTAATGCTTTGGATGGAACCGGACGCCGGACACTGACGACAATACTAAAACAGCAACACAGGTCAAAACCACTCGAAATACTGCAAGCGGGTACGCAATGTCGATCGACAGGAGCTGATTATGCAACGACCTCAACCGATTGCCACACCTTCGAACACAGGTTCATCTTTTATCGATGACGGGCAATTCTACTCCCTATACACCCACGACAGTTGCCTGCATTCGGCGCTCTATCGGGTAGTCCCCGCCGGGAGAAACTTTTTCCATATCCTTGAAGTGCCCAGTGGGCGGATCAAAGGTTTTCGCAGCGGCCATAGCCAGGCCTGCGAACTGGCCCGACAGCTGGAAGCCATCCTGCAAGCGCCACACGGCTGAGGCGCGGCTGGCGTTTCGTCATCTGGTTGACTTTACTGCGCCGCCAGCGCGTAACAACTGCCATACTGGTCCGTCCATTGAGATTTGTGCCCTTGCGGTTCAGGTTTCATCAGCGCAATTACCTCCAAGGGAAGGCTATACGTGACGGAATTTGATATTGGCGAATTTTTCATCCATGGCGAAGCCAGGGAAGTAGACGGTGAGTTCCAGGCCGTGATTGTGATGCGGGCCAAGGCTCCCCTGACCACCGTGACGACTCACCAGGTAGAAAAGGACCGCTGGTTCAAAACCGTAGACGCTGCCAACACGGCTGCCAAGGAAGCCGCAAAAGCCCTTAAGGCCGCCGTTGATTCCGGCGCGCTGACCTCCTGATTACCCGGCGCGACAATCCGATCGAACTCTGTCCCGCAACAACCCTCCCATGCATACGATGATCAGCCCGCATGGAGAACAATATGGAAGCGCAGACCTACACCCTCGAAGACCTGTTTGAACAACTTGGACTGGAATCGTCCCCCGAGGCGATTGACGCCTTTATCGGCAAACACACCCTGCCCAATGACGTAAAGCTGATTGACGCGGATTTCTGGTCACCGCAACAAGCCCAATTCCTTAAGGATGAACTGCGTGAAGACGCAGTCTGGGCGATCGCGGTCGACGAACTGAACCAGCGCCTGCACCAGCAACCCTGAGCCTTCAATGCAGGCTGTCTGACTGCTCCAGGTGCAACAGCGCCTCCCAGGCAGCCCTGCACTCTTCGGCTTCGTCGCGACTGGCGAACGCCGTGCCGCGCTGCTCGCCATTGAGCAACACTACCCAACAGGCCTTTTGCCCCAGCGCACGCAGGGTGGGCGGTACGCCACTGCCAATCATCACAGCCACATCGACTTTGGTTTGCATGGAGCGCCTCCGGAAAATTAGTTAGCTGGCTAACAATGTTCGCCATGCTACGGCTTTCTTCCAGTTGGAAAAAGCTATCCCCGGAATAGCTCCCTTGCATTACCTGCAACAATCGCCCTCGTGGGTCAGCGGCCCTCAGGTCTGTAGCCCAGGCGCAAGCCGCCCCAATGCCGGCCATTGACCGTGATCGGCACGGACAAGTCGTGCATCAACTCCCCGGTATCGCGGGTGTAGGTCTGCAGCAAGACCGCCTGCTGGTGGCTGCCGCAGCGGATTCCCGTGCGGTCTTCAAACTTGCGCTTGGTACGATTTTGTACCGCGTCCACTTGGGCATCGCCGGTCAACGCCTGGGAGAACACCTTGTTGTGGGTTGGCACATAACCCTGTGGCGTGCAGGCGATGGCGAATACCAGGCCCTCATGCCGGGGCAACAGGGCTTCCTGGATGGCCGGCAGCACCTGGTCGGTGTAGCCGTCAAAACGCGTGTGGTACTTGCTTGGCCGCGTGTTGGGAATGGCGGTATAGCTGCGGTCGAACAGGTCATCGAGGCTGATGCGGTTTTGCAGGACGTCGGCTTCAAACTGCGCGGCAATGCGGCTCGCGCCTTCGCGTGCCAGGTCATAGATGCGCTGGTGGTAGTCATCCAGGCCGACCTCGGCGAGGCGTTCACTGATGGTTTCGGCCTGGCCTTCCATTTGTACGGCGGCGGCAGCCAACTGTTGGGTCTGCTGGTCGCTGACGGTCAAATCGCTGCGCATCTGCTCCACCGCATGGAACAGGCTGTCGAGTTGGGCGCGGTTGGTGTCGGTGCCCTGGGCGATTTCATTGACCTGGCCTTCCACATCCGCCGCCAGGCTGGCGATGCTGTCCAGTTGCTCGCCGGCGTGCTCCACCTGCTCTACACCGGATTGCAAATCCGCCGACAATTGCCGGATCTGCTCCACCACCTGGCCGGTACGCTGCTGGATATCCGCCACCATCACCCCGACTTCATCGGTCGCCGTGGCGGTTCGCCCGGCCAGGCCACGCACCTCGTCGGCGACCACCGCAAACCCGCGACCATGCTCACCGGCCCGCGCGGCTTCAATCGCCGCGTTCAAGGCCAGCAGGTTGGTCTGGCTGGCGATCGACTGGATCACCAGGGTGACGCGCTGGATTTCCTCGCTGCGCTGGCTCAAGGCCTCGATCAATTGACGGCTGTCGTTGGCGCGCTGGCTGAGCTGGTGCATACGGGTGATGGACTGCGCCAGCACCTCGCGCCCTTCGGTACTGCGCTGATGGGCCTGGCTGGCCGCGCCGAGGGCCTGGCGGCTCAGTTGCGAGGTGACCTGCTCGGTGCCGATCATCACTTCGGCACTGCTGACGATCTGCTTCGCCGCGCCCAATTGAGATTGCAGCCTGGCCGCCAGTTGCTTGACCGAATAGGCCACGCCGGCAGCAGACAACGCGTTATGGCTGGTGGTGTAGGACAGGTCGCGGGTCAGCTCGCCGATGGCATCGGTGGCTTCGGACGCGGCAACGCTGGGGGTGCGATGTGTCAGGCGAGGTAGCCAGATCAGCAGCAGGGCCACCGGCAGGCACAGGTAAATCGAGAGTTGGGCGAACGCCAGGCCCAGCAGCAACAGCACCAGGGCGGTACTTTGCAGGAGCGGTGTAAACCAGCCGGGCAACTGTCGCGCCACCACGGGTGGTGACACTGCTGCGCCCATGAGAGATCCGTCTCCAGCCATGTTCGTTACCCCGCTGCTTGTCGTTATTGTGACTGCATTAGACGCCACTATGTGGCCATTATCCATGGGCCTTTAGTGGGGGGCTTGCAGCAGATCAATAAACGGGGGGAAACGGCTGTTTTCTGCTGGGAACCGGGTAACCCGGCTCCAGCAGTTCACCGCATCAGGCTTGACGCTGGTGCTTGTCGATTTGCTCGTGGCGCTCTTGCGCTTCGATGCAGTACTTGGTGGTCGGGCTGATCAGCAGGCGCTTGAGGCCGATAGGCTCGCCGCTGTCATCGCACCAGCCGAAGGAGTCTTCCTTGATACGGCCCAAGGCCTGCTCAAGTTGCGGCAGCATGCGCTGGTCGCGGTCGATGGCGTTCACCAGCCAGGTGCGCTCTTCTTCGACAGAAGCAGCGTCGGCCGGGTCTGCCGGGGTGTCCAGGCTTTCAATGGCGATGCGGTTCTGCTCGATGCGCTCGTGGTGTTCCACTTTCATGTCCTGCAACAACTTCTCGAAAAAAGCGTGCTGCTCGGCATTCATGTAGTCATCCGCCGGCATGGCCAGCAACTTTTCCTTTGTCATTGATTTCTCTATAAAAAATACGTGCATTAAGGCGAATAAGGGAGCGTTCCGGCCGACCTCTGCAGGTCTCGGAAAGGCGCCGTCCATTTCAAGCGCCACCCGGCACTCAATTTACGAGGGGCGGCAGTCTAAGGCCGACTTGAGGGCTCAGCAACTGAAATGACAGGCATTTTTTCCAAGATAACCCGCAAAGGCACCAGGACGGGCTCGGCGAATGGTCATCGGAGTGCGTTTATAGCAAGAAATTCAGTGTTGTGGAGCTATATAGAAGACAAACGGTTAAATGTGGGAGCGGGCTTGAGGAACGTGTCAGCGCTTGAGTTTGCGCTTGTTGCGATACTGGTCGATCACCACCGCCACCACGATGATCAGGCCCTTGATGATGTCCTGGATGTAGGCATCCACGCCGACGAAGGTAAACCCGCTGGCCATCACGCCGAGAATCAACGCGCCGATCACGGTGCCGGTGATGCGCCCTACCCCGCCCGCCAGGCTGGTACCGCCGATCACCGCAGCGGCAATCGCGTCCAGCTCATAGGACATGCCCATGCCCGCCTGCCCGGTGGCCGCCCGTGCCGACGCCACTACACCGGCCAGGCCTGCCAGCAGGCCGGCGATGCTGTAGACGATGATCAGGTGGCGCTTGACGTTGATGCCCGAGGTGCGCGCCGCCTGCATGTTGCCGCCGATGGCGTAGGTGTACTTGCCGTACTTGGTGTAGCGCAGGGCGATATGGAAGATCACCGCCACCACCAGGAAGATCACCACCGGCATCGCGCCGTGGCCGATGGCCGTGTAGGAGTCCGAGAGCATGCTCACCGGCTGGCCTTCGGTGTAGTAACGCGCCAGGCCACGGGCCGAGACCATCATGCCGAGGGTCGCAATAAACGGTGGAATCCCGGTGACCGCAATGATACTGCCGTTGATCGCCCCCGCCAGCAGCCCCACGCCCAGGCCCATCGCCACCGGTATCCACACCGGCAGGTCAGTCAATGACGGAAACACCGCACGGGAAAAGTCGGAAGTCTGCGCCAGGCTGGCGGCGATCATCGCCGACAACGCCAGCACCGAGCCCGAGGACAAATCGATACCGGTGGTGATGATCACCTGGGTCACGCCAATCGCCAGCAGGCCGATGATCGAAACTTGCAGGATCATCAATACAAGGCGCTGGGAGTTCATCAGGAAGCTCTGGTCGCGCACGATCCAGCCGAACAACTCAAACACCAGGCCGATGCCAATCAGCACCAGCAGGATGCTCAGCTCGGTGGGCATGCGTCGACGGTGCTTGACCGGCGCCGCAGCGGGCTTCTTTTCCTCGGGTTTGCTTTCCAGTATCGCGTTCATAACCACTCACCTTTTTTATCGCGTTGGGCCGGCCACAACGGGCCGGCGCCGTCTGTTCGTTAGTGGACCGCCGTCATACCGGAAGCCAGTTGCATGACTTTTTCCTGGGTCGCATCCGCGCGGTCCAGGGTGCCCATCAGGTCGCCTTCGTGCATCACCATCACCCGGTCGCTCATGCCCAGCACCTCGGGCAGCTCCGAGGAAATCATGATCACCGCCATGCCTTCGCTGGCCAGGTAGGAAATCAGCCGGTAGATCTCGGCCTTGGCGCCCACGTCGATACCGCGAGTGGGTTCGTCGAGGATCAGCAGCCGTGGGTTGGTCATCAGCCAGCGGGCCAACAGGGCTTTTTGCTGGTTGCCACCGGACAAGGTGTCGATGCATTGCTCCAGCGACGGGGTTTTCACCCGCAGCTTGGTGCACATGTCTTCACACAAGGCACGCAGGGCTTTTTGCTGGATAAAGCCATTGCCGGAGTAATGCGGCAGCACAGCCATCTCCATGTTTTCCAGCACCGACAGGCAGGGGAACAGGCCGCTGAGCTTGCGGTCTTCGGTCAGCAGCGCGAAGCCCTTCTCGATGGCCATGTGCGGGTCGGTGATGCGCACGGTCTTGCCGTCCAGCTGGATCTCGCCGCCGGAGCTTGGGGTGATGCCGAAAATGGTTTCGGCCACATTGGTCCGCCCGGAGCCCATCAGCCCGGCGATACCGAGAATTTCCCCGGCGTGCAGGTCGAACGACACGCCCTGGAATACCCCATCCAGGCGCAGGTCGCGCACCGACAGCAGCAGATTGCCGATGGGCTTGTCGCGCACCGGGAACAGCTGGCTCAGCTCACGCCCCACCATCATCGAGATCAGGCTGTCGCTGTCCATGCTGTCGGCCCGTTGCAGGCCGATATAGGCGCCATCGCGGAACACCGCCACTTCATCGGCGATGGCGAATACTTCGTTCATTTTATGGGTGATGT
Organism: Pseudomonas sp. GP01-A4; assembly: GCF_058780865.1. Taxonomy (NCBI): domain Bacteria; kingdom Pseudomonadati; phylum Pseudomonadota; class Gammaproteobacteria; order Pseudomonadales; family Pseudomonadaceae; genus Pseudomonas; species Pseudomonas sp. GP01-A4. The sequence goes on along the minus strand of NZ_JBYSWF010000029.1, from coordinate 39,992 downwards.
AGATGATGCCTTTGCCCTGGGACTTGAGGTCGGCAATGATCGAAAACAGGTGGGCCACTTCCTTGTCGGTAATGGCGGAGGTCGGTTCATCCATGATCAGGATGTCGGAGTCATAGGACACCGCCTTGGCAATCTCGACCATCTGCCGCTCGGCAATGCTCAGGTTGCCGACGTGTTCCTCCGGGTCGAGGTTGATCCGCAGCCGCGTCAGCAGTTCGGCGGTGCAGCGGTGCATTTCCCGGTGGTTGACCATGTGCAGGCCGTTGAGCTGTTCGCGACCGATCCAGATGTTCTCGGCGATGCTCATGTGCGGCATCAGGTTGAGTTCCTGGTGGATCATCGCGATCCCGGCCTTCTGCGCTGCCAGCGGTGTTTCGAATTTGATCGGCTTGCCACGCAAGCGGATTTCACCGGCGTCGGGCTGATAGATGCCGGCGATGATCTTCATCAGTGTCGACTTGCCCGCGCCGTTCTCGCCCATCAGCGCCAGCACCGAGCCGGGGCGCACCCGCAGCTGCACATCGGCCAGGGCCACGACGCCGGGAAAGCCTTTGCTGATGTTGGAGATCTCCAGCAGATAGGGTTCTTCCAGTACCAAGGGCTGGATACCGGGAGGCTGGGAAGCAGTCGCTTGAGCAAACATATCGGGTACTCCGTCAGCAGGGCCGCCGTGGCTGCCCTGCCGGTTTATTGTTGTTATTAAGGGCTACTTGAAGTCTTTGACGTTGTCCGGGGTGATCAGCTTGAACGGGATCACCACGTTCTGCTCGACCGGCTCGTGCCTGGCCATCTTGCGCGCCGCTTCCACCGAACCTACGGCCTGGCCATTGGCGTCCTGGAACGCCGACGCGGCCATGTCGCCCTTGGTAATCGCGTTCAAACCGTCCGGTGTGCCATCCACCCCGGCGATCAACACGGTGCCCGGCTTGGTGCCCGCCGACTTCAACGCCATGGACGCACCGATGGCCATCTCGTCGTTGTTGGCCAGCACCGCGTTGAATTCACGGCCTTGGGTCAGCCAGTCGTTGACCAGGGTCATGCCCTTGTCACGCAGCCAGATGCCGGTCTGTTCCTGCTCGATGGTGATGCCTGGGTATTTGGCCAGGACTTCCTTCACCCCCTTGGTGCGGTTGGTGGTGGAGTTGTTCGCCAGGTCACCCAGCAGGATCACGATCTTGCCCTTGCCGCCGAGCTTTTCGGCGATGTACTGCATTTGCAGACGGCCCGCCTCGACGTCATTGGAGGTCACGGCCACGATGCCTTTGGGCAGATCCGTCTGGTCGGGACGACGGTTGACGTACACCAGCGGAATGCCCGCCGCGAGGGCCGCTTTACTGATATTGGCGGTAGACGCCGTGTCGACCGGGTTGACGATGATGGCGTCGACTTTCTGGCTGATAAAGTTCTCGACCTGGCTCAGTTGCTTGACCACATCGGCGCGGGCGTCTTCGAACTGCAGCTGCACGCCGTCACCCTTGGGGTAGGACTTGGCTTGCTTGTCCATGTCTTCACGCAGGTAAGTCAGGAAGGTGTCATCGAACGCCGACATGCTCACGCCCACCTTGATATCGGCCGCCGTGGCGAAACCACTGGCGAGCATCATGGACAGGGCCAGCGCGGTAAAACGGATCGGGGTCTTCATGAACGGTCTGTCTCCAATTTCTTGTTGGTTTTGTGGACGTTGCGTTTTTCAGAGCGAAGCGGTCGGCAGTCGAACGATCGGCGCCCCTGGAATGCAGCACACCAGGGAACCCTTGCTTTCGACGCACAGGACATTCAGGAGGGAAAAGTAAAACGGCCGGGCGCGGGGCAGACCGCGTGGCTGGAGGGCAGGACGTAAAACTCGCAGTACAGCGTTGAAGATTTTCATCTGACGGTACCTGGTTGTTTTGATCTTGTTTTTGTCGAGTCGCCCGAATCGAGTCCGAACGTACTTTATGCAACCTGGAATGACTTTATTGGAAAATAATTTCCATATCAACCTGTTTTAGAATTTTATTCTATTTTTCATCCATGAGGCTCCATAGCCGCCATTTCCACTACCTGCTGGCGCTCTGAACTCAGGCGCGCGGCGTCCAGTACGCGGGTGGTTGCCAGCGCATCCAGGACGTTCACCGGCAACTCGCCGTGGCCGTCCACCGCGCTTTGCAACTGACTGTAGAACTGATTCCAGCGGCCCTTTTCCGACGGCACCCGCTCACGATCCGGCCCCTGCTCGAACCAGCCCCAGCGTCGATGTTCTTCAGCGCCCCAGTGCTCGCCTTCGGTTTTCGGGGTCTTGCCGGCCAGCAGCGCCTCTTCCTGGCCGTCCAGCCCTTCGATGGTGTAGCAACCGGCCGTGCCATTCACCCGAAACCGCGGGGCCTGGCTGTTTTGCAGGGCGCTGCCCCACAGGTGTGAAATCACCCCGTTGGCGTGGGTCAGCGATACAAAGAAGCCGTGGTCCACGCTCCGCTCATCGGCGGTGTAGTGCAACTGCGCGAACACCCGGTCCACCGGGCCGAACAGTTGCATGGCCTGGTCCACCAGATGGCTGCCCAGGTCCCGCAGGAAGCCGCCGCCGCTGGCATTGCCCACCGAGCCCGGGTTGTAGCGCTCCACCCGGGATTCAAAGCGGGTGACGGAGCCCAGGGCTCCGGCGTCGATCAGCTTGCGCAGGGTCAGGAAGTCCGAATCCCAGCGCCGGTTCTGGTAGACGCTGAGCAGCACGCCCTGGCGCTCGGCGGCGGTGATCAAGGCCTGGGCCTGTTCGGCATTGCTGGCAAAGGGTTTGTCGCTGACCACCGCCACACCGTGCTCAATGGCCTCCAGCACCAGGGCCGGACGGCCCTTGAGGGTGGTGGAGATCACCAGCACGTCGACACCGGCCTCGGTGATCTGCCCGATACTGTCGAAGGCCTTCACTCCGGGGTGATCCGTCGCCAGTTGCTGGCGACGTTCGGGTGACCGCGTCACCACGCCGACAAAGGTCGCCCCCGGCAGGCTGGCTATCAGGGGTGCATGAAATACACGGCCGCCTTTGCCGTATCCAACCAGTCCGATTCGCATACAAATACTCCTTGGTTAATTGTGGCGAGGGAGCTTGCTCCCGCTCGACTGCGTAGCAGTCGCAAGCTTTTGGGGGCGCTTCGCCCCCCAGCGGGAGCAAGCTCCCTCGCCACAGGGCAAGCCACAACGGTCTAACAGCACAACTCGCGGGTCACCCGCTCCAGCATCATCCGGTTGGACTCATCCGGCCGGTCTTCCCAGGCAAACACCGACACCGTGGCAATGCCGTCGAACTTGATTTCCCGCAGGGTGCCGAAAAACGCCTCCCAGTTGACCTCGCCCTGACCGATGTCCAGGTGCTGGTGCACGGTGGCGGTGACGCCCGGCGGGTTGACGATGTAGCGCAGGTTGGACGAAGCGCGGTGGTTGTAGGTGTCGGCGATGATCAAGTGGCTGAGTTTGGAGCCTGCGTACTTGAGCATCGAGGCGATATCGCCCTTGCCGTCGTCATAGAAGAACGTGTGCGGCGCGGCGTAGAGGTAGTTGATCCAGTCGCGGTCGAGGCCGCGAATGATGTCCACCGACTCGTTGTTGCGCTCGCAGAAGTCGTACGGATGCGCCTGGATATCCAGCTTGATGCCTTCGCGCTCGAACTCCGGCATCAGCTCGTCCATGGAGCGCATGAACTGGTTTTCGCACACCAACGGGTTGTCGGACTGGCCGGTGAATTCGGTGTTGACCAGCTCGCAGTCCATTTCCACGGCGATCTGGATCGCGCGCTTCCAGTTGCGCACGGCGGCAACCCGCAGGCCTTCGTCGGCGGCGGCCCAGTGGTACATGGGCAGCAGGGATGAGAGTTGCACGCCGGCGTCGCTCAGGGCCTTGCGAAATTCCTTGATGCGCGCGCGGTCGACCCGGGGGGCCTTGTAGAACGGCAGGAAGTCTTCCCGGGGCGAGAGTTCGATGTGCTGGTAGCCGAGCTCGGCGGCCTTGTCGACCATTTGGCCGAGGGGCAGGTGGCGGTACATGTAGGGGTCTAATGCGATGCGCATGCTTGAGATCTCCCGAATTTGAGGTAGGAACTCGGTCAAATGTGGGAGCGGGCTTGCTCGCGAATGCGGTGGGTCAGTCGATGCAAATGTTGACTGAAAGGCCGCATTCGCGAGCAAGCCCGCTCCCACACTGACTGCGTTACATCAGTGAGGGTTGTGGTTAGCCGTAGAAATGCGGACGGGGTGGCAGGCCCACTTTCACAATCTGCCCACTGTTCTGCGCCTCAATACACGCATCCGCCGCCACCGCCGCTGCAAAACCATCCCACGCCGACGGCCCCCCCACTTGCCCTGCCCTTACACCGTCGATAAACGCCTGCAGCTCAACGTCATACGCCGCGATGAACCGGTCTTTCCAATCCATCAGGATCGCATTCGACAACTTGGCCCCGCTGCGCATCTGCACCTGGGACGGCTCCGGCAATTTCGCAATACCGGTCTCCCCCACCACTTCGCACTGGATGTCGTAGCCGTACTGGCAGTTCACAAACACTTCCACATCGATGCGCGTGCCCTTGGCGGTTTCCAGCAGCACGATCTGCGGGTCACGCAGATGGGCCAGCGCCTTGCTCGATTTACGCGGGAACACCACCTGCACCGACACGTAGTCATCGGCCAGCAACCAGCGCAACACATCCAGCTCGTGGATCAGGGTGTCGGTGATCGCCATGTCGGTCTTGTAGTTCTCACCCACCCTCGGGTTGCGGTGGGCACAGTGCAGCATCAGCGGCTCGCCGATCTGGCCGCTGTCGATCACGGCTTTCAAGGCGCGATAGCCTTGGTCATACGGACGCATGAAACCCACCTGCACCAGGCGCTTGCCGTGGGCCACTTCGGCCTCGACGATCTTGCGGCAGCCTTCGGCAGTCACCGCCAGCGGCTTCTCGCAGAACACGGGTTTGCCGGCCGCAATCGCCGCCAACACAAATTCTTCGTGGCTCGGGCCCCATGAGGTCACCAGGATCGCCTCGACCTGCGGCGAATTGATCAGCGCGTAGCCGTCCGGGTACACCTCGGCGGTGAGTTTCAGGTCAGCGACGACCTTGGCCGCCTGCTCAAGGTTGATGTCGGTCACGGCCACCACCTGGCTGTTGAGCAAGGTCTGGCTGCAGCGACGAATGTGATCCTGGCCGATGGCGCCAGTACCGATAACACCCAACTTCAAAGACATGAAAACACTCCTCTTGTTATTAGTACTGCCGGGCCTTGGCCAGGCGTTCATTGAGTTGTTTGGCCACCGCATCGGTGCGCGCGCTGGTGGACACCTGCGCCACACCGACGCGCCACCACGACAGGTATTTGTGGATCATGGTTTTCGGCAGGACCTTGATATCAATCAGCGTCGACACGGTTTGCGTGCGCGCATCGGCCAGCGCCGCCTGCAACTGCTCCACGGTGTTGACCTTGTAGGTCTTGCAACCATAGGCCGCCGCACTCATGGCGAAGTCCACCGGCACAAAACCGCCGTCGAGCTTGCCGGTCTCGGGGTTGCGGAAACGGAACTCGGTGCCGAAGCTGTCCATGCCGTGCTCCATCTGCAAATTGTTGATGCAGCCGAAGGTCATGTTGTCCAGCAGCACCACGTTGATCTTGCGCCGCTCCTGGATCGAGGTGGCCAGCTCCGAGTGCAGCATCATGTACGAGCCGTCGCCCACCAGTGCGTACACCTCGCGCTCGGGCTCGGCCAGCTTCACGCCCAATGCGGCGTTGACCTCGTAGCCCATGCACGAATAACCGTATTCGACGTGGTAGGTGTTGACGCCCTTGCTGCGCCAGCTGCGCTGCAAGTCACCCGGCAGGCTGCCGGCAGCGGCGACGATGATTGCGTCGTCGGCCAGGGCTTCGTTGAGCACACCGAGTACGCGGCTTTGGGTCAGGCAGGAACCGGTCAGCTCGATAAACTCACGCAGCACCGCCGGGTCCATGTGGTCGTTGATTTCAGGGACGAAGTTTTCAGTCTGGTATTCCGCCTGGTAGATCCGGTCGACTTCGACGTCCAATTGCGCCTTGGCATCCCGTGGCTGATCCCCCCAGCTGGAACGGTAGTCGCCCAAGGCTTCAGCCAGTGCTTCCAGGCCGACCCTGGCATCCGCCAGCAACTGCACGCCATCGAGTTTCAGTGCGTCGCACGGGCTGATATTCAGGTTGAGAAACTGCACCTCAGGATGCTTGAACAGTGACTTCGACGACGTGGTGAAATCGGTATAGCGCGTGCCGATACCAATGATCAGATCCGCCTCGGGTGCCAGCAGGTTCGCCGCCAGGCAGCCGGTTTCACCAAGACCGCCGAGGTTCAGTGGATGGCTTGAAACCACCGCACTCTTGCCCGCCTGGGTTTCCGCGAAAGGAATGTCGAAGCGTTCGGCAAAGGCTTGCAGCGCGGCATTCGCCCCGGAGTATTTGACCCCGCCGCCACACACGATCAGCGGTTTGCGCTTGCCCTTGAACGCCGCCACGGCATCCCCCAGCATCGCTTCGGTCGCCGGGCGGCGGTCGATACGGTGCACGCGTTTTTGCAGGAAGTAATCCGGGTAATCCCAGGCTTCGCCCTGTACATCCTGCGGCAGGGCCAGGGTCACGGCGCCGGTTTCCGCCGGGTCGGTGAGCACGCGCATGGCGTGAATCGCCGCCGTCATCAGCTGTTCCGGGCGGTTGATGCGGTCCCAGTATTTGCTGACCGCACGAAAGGCATCGTTGGTGCTGATGCTCAAGTCGTGGAACTGTTCGATTTGTTGCAGTACCGGATCGGGCTGGCGACTGGCGTAGACATCACCGGGCAACAGCAGCAACGGAATCCGGTTGGCGGTCGCGGTCGCCGCGGCGGTCAACATATTCGCCGCACCCGGCCCCACCGAGGAGGAGCACGCGTAGATCTTGCGGCGCAAATGCTGCTTGGCAAAACCAATCGCCGCGTGGGCCATGCCCTGTTCGTTGCGGCCCTGATGCACCACCAGGTCGCCGCTGTCCTGCTCCAGGGCCTGGCCCAGGCCCAGCACATTGCCGTGGCCAAAAATCGTGAAGATGCCGGCGACAAACTTGCTCTGCACACCATCGACTTCGATGTACTGGTTATCCAGAAACTTCACCAGGGCCTGGGCCATGGTCAATCGGGTTGTGGTCATGGGGTGCTCCTTATCGTTTCTGCAGGTGGGCGATGCTCGCCCCCAATGCCTGCTTGATATCGGCCAGGCCGTGCACGCTTTCGGCGAACGGTTCGAACGACAGGTGGCCGCTGTAGCCGGTGCTGAGCAGCGTGTCGATCTGCGCGGCATTGCCGAGGATGTCAGCCTCGCCCACCAGCACGCGGTGGCCGTCGCGGATCGAGTTCAGCGGTGCGTCGGCATCTTCCACACCGGAGATATGCACCAGCCCGGTCAGATCGGGGAAGAACTCATGTTCACTGGCCAGGTGGTGGTGGAAGGTGTCATGCACCACGCGGAACACATCCAGGCCGCCGACAGACTTGATCGCATCCACGGCCACGCGTTTGCGGCGCAGCGAGCATTCTTCAAACCCCAGGGGTTCGACAAAACCGAGAATCCCGTATTCCCGCAGGATCGGCGCCAGTTCACTCAAGGCGGTGCGCAAACCGGCCGAGCGATGGGCTTCGTTGCGCGAGTCGGCGCGGTCGTTCAACGGGCACATCACCAACGCCTGCGCGCCGCATTCGCGGGCATAGGCCGCCAGCTTGATGGCCTGGGCGCGGCGCTCGTCATCCCACACATCGAAGGGGTACAGCGCGTTGATCGACAGCACCGTGATGCCATGCACCGCGCACAATTCGCGCACGCGGCTGGCAGGGGTGCCGTCTTCAATCTCGATGCCCTTGAGGTCGTTGCGGATCTCGATGGCGTCGCATTTCAGGGTCACCGCCAGCTGGATAAAATCGGGCAGGGAAAGGCTGGGGGCGACCATGCGGTTCAGGGCAAAACGTAGAGGCGACTTCATTATTGTTGTGCTCCACACTCGAAAACGTTACTTGGCGGTTGGCATGCTGAATTCAGGGCCCTTGGCGATGCTGTCGGGCCAGCGTTGCATGACGCTCTTGTAGCGGCTGTAGAAACGAATGCCTTCTTCGCCATAGGCGTGGTGGTCGCCGAACAGCGAGCGCTTCCAGCCACCGAACGAATGCCAGGCCATCGGCACCGGAATCGGCACGTTGATGCCGACCATCCCGACCTTGATGGTGCGGGCAAAGGCACGGGCAATGCCGCCGTCGCTGGTAAAGCACGACACGCCGTTGCCGAACTCATGGGCGTTGATCAAGGCCACGGCACTGGCAAAATCCGCCACCCGCACGATGCCCAGCACCGGCCCGAAAATCTCTTGCTGGTAGATGCTCATTTCGGTGGTGACGTTATCGAACAAGGTCGCACCGACGAAGAAACCACCCTCCGCGCCCGGCACCTTGAAGCCACGACCGTCGACGATCAGCTTCGCGCCCTGGGCCACGCCCTGGTCGATAAACCCTTCGACCTTGGCCTTGTGTTCGGCGGTAACCAGCGGGCCCATCTCGCTGTCTTTTTGCATACCGTTGCCGACCTTCAACTGGTCGATACGCGGCAGCAGTTTTTCGATCAGCCTGTCGCCGACATCGCCCACCACCACGGCAATCGAGATCGCCATGCAGCGCTCGCCGGCCGAGCCGTAAGCCGCGCCGATCAAGGCGTCAGCCGCCTGATCCAGGTCGGCGTCGGGCATCACGATCATATGGTTCTTCGCCCCGCCCAATGCCTGCACACGCTTGCCGCGCTGGGTGGCCTGCTGGTGGATGTACTCGGCAATCGGGGTGGAACCGACGAACGAAATCGCCTCGATATCCGGGTGCTGCAACAGGCCGTCTACCGCGCTCTTGTCACCCTGCACCACGTTGAACACACCGTCGGGCAGCCCGGCTTCGGTCAGCAGGCGGGCCATCAGCAAGCTGGCGGACGGGTCGCGCTCCGACGGCTTGAGGATGAAGCAGTTACCGGTGGCCAGCGCCAGCGGGATCATCCACAACGGCACCATCACCGGGAAGTTGAACGGGGTGATGCCGGCGCACACGCCCAGTGGCTGACGCAGGTTCCAGTTGTCGATGCCGCCGCCGATGTTGTCGCTGAAATCGGTTTTCAACAGGTTTGGCGCACCGCAGGCGAACTCGACGATCTCGATACCACGGGTGACTTCGCCCTTGGCGTCGGAGAACACTTTGCCGTGTTCGCGGCTGATGATTTCAGCCAGCTCATCGTGGTGCTGGTCGAGCAATTCCTTGAACTTGAACAGCACCCGCGAACGGCGCAGGGACGATTGCTCGGACCACGCCGGGAAGGCTTTCAGCGCCGACGCCACGGCCTCATCGACGGTCTTCTGGCTGGCCAGCCCGACGCGGGCCTGGACTTCGCCGGTGGCCGGGTTGAACACATTGCTGAAACGCTCACTGGCGCTGTCGTGCACTTGGCCGTTGATGTAATGGCCGATTACCGGGGCGTTGCTCATTATTGTTCTCCGTCGAAAGTGCTTAAAGATCCAGCAGCCAGCTGTGCTGCGGGTCGTTATGGAAATGCCAGGCGCGCTTGGGGCCGGCCATCACGTTCAGGTAGTAAGACTCGTAGCCATACGGCACGCTGACCGGGTGATACCCCTTGGGCACCACCACCAGGTCGCTGTTTTCCACGGCCATGGCCTGGTCGATGCTGCGGTCGTCGGTGTAGACCCGCTGGAACACAAAGCCCTGGGGCGGGTTGATCTGGTGGTAGTAGGTTTCTTCGAGAAAGCTCTGGTGCGGCAGATCGTCGGTGTCGTGCTTGTGGGGCGGGTAGCTCGACGAGTGACCGGACGGCGTGCGCACTTCCACCACCAGCAGCGAATGGGCAGGCTCGCTGTCGGGCAGGATGTCGCACACGTAGCGGGTGTTGGCGCCCTTGCCGCGTACGCTGCGCTTGCATTGCTCGGGGCGAATCAGACGGGGTGCCAGACCTGCGTCGGTTGAGCCGGGAGCGGCGCAGACGGCAATTTGCACGTCGCTCAGCGCGGTGACCTGGGCGTCGGTGCCTGGCGGCAAATAAGCGGCAAAGGGCGACTTGTCTTCGAACACCGAGTGGCGATCACCGAGGTTTTCCCAGTTGAAGCCTTCGCCCTGGATAGTCACCCGGCCGCTGAGCAGCACCAGGCACAGTTCCTTGTCGCCGGCGGTGACTGGCAAGGTTTCACCCAGGCTCAGGCGGTAGGCGGCGAAGCCCACGTATTCCAGGCGCCCTTCTTCCAGCGCCACCATGGTTTGCCCGCGCTTGCTGCTTTTGACCAACAGGCTCATTGTCCAGTCCTCTCGCTCAACAGTGCGCGCAGGGTGTCGTAACCCTTCTTCGCATAGATGTAGCTCGGCGCCACGGCAGGATCCTGCTCGGCCTCCACTACCAGCCAACCCTGGTAATTGGCGGCCAGCAGCACGTCCAGCAGCGCGGCGAAGTCGATATCGCCGTCGCCGGGCACGGTGAAGGTGCCGTTGACGATGCAATCCGGGAAGCTCCACATCTGGTTGCGTGCCAGTTGCACCACCGGCTTGCGCACATCCTTGAAGTGCACGTGGCAGATGCGGGCGATGTGTTTGCGCAGCACCTCGATAGGCTCGCCGCCACCCATGTAGCAGTGGCCCGAATCAAACAGCAGGCCGACTTCCGGGCCGGTGCGGCGCATCAGTTGGTCGATGTCTTCCGGGGATTCGACGTAGGCGCCCATATGGTGGTGGTACGCCAGGCGCACGCCCTGGGACAGGGTGAAGCGCGCCAGTTCTGTGAGTTTGTCGGCGTATTCCTGCCAGGCCTGTTCGCTGTGGAAGCGCGGGCGTTCGATCAGGCGCACCGGCGAACCCTGGATCGAGTCGGCGACTTCTCCATACACCAACACGTTGGCGCCGTTTTCACGCAGCAGTTCGACGTGGCTGGCGATGGCTTCGATTTCTTCCGCCACCGAGCGCCGGGCCAGGCGGCTGGAGTACCAGCCGGAGACCAGTGCCAGGTCGTAGGGGCGCAATACATCGCCGACACCTTTGGCGTCCTTGGGGAATTTGCCGTTGAGTTCAAAGCCTTCGTAGCCGATGTCCTTGCCTTCGCTGAGGGCCGTGCTCAACGGCGTTTCACCGCCCAGGGCCGGCAGGTCGTCGTTGCTCCAGGAGATCGGGTTGATGCCAATTCGGATAGCGGGCATGGCTGCACCTATTATTGTTTTTTCAGAGTTGCCTGAGATCTGCTTTATGTGGGAGCGGGCTTGCTCGCGAAGGCGGTGGTTCAGTTGGTGTATCAGTCGACTGACACTCCGCTTTCGCGAGCAAGCCCGCTCCCACATTTGACCGTGTTTAGCTTCGAGAACTGCGCCAAGCCTTAATCAATTGCTCAAAGATGCACTGCACCTGCTCAATCAAGGCTTGATCGTCAATCTCCCCCGCCAGCCAGGCTCGGCTCGGTTCCTGGAAGATCGTGCGACCCACGGCGAACCCGCGGCAGGTCTGGCTTTGGCTGGCTTGCTGGAAGCCATCGGCCAGGCATTCGGCGGAAGCGTTCAGGCCCAGCAGCACCACGCCCCGGCAGTAGGGATCGCGCTCCTGGATCAGCTCGTCGAGCTTTTTCCAGTCTGCGGCCGACTGCGCCTCGATCTTCCACCACGCCGGGTAGATGCCCAGGTTGTACAGGCGCTTGAGGCTGCGATAGAGCACGTCGGGATAGGTGGACGGGTGATCCTTGGGGGGCACGACTTCCAGCAGCAGCTCATGGCCGCTGACCAGGGACGCCTGATACAGGGCCTTGAGTTGCGCTTCCTGTTCCAGGCGCAGCAATGGCTCGTCATCGGGGTGAAATTGCACCAGGCACTTGATGATCTGCTCCCGGGGCCAGGCAATCAGGTTGCTGCCCACCGAGCGCCCGTGTTCAAAGGCCAGCGGCCGTGAATTCTGGACTTCCACCGGGCGGGCGATCCACCAGCCGCGACCGCTGGCGGCGTTCAGCGCGTCCTGGCCGAAGCGTTGGTCGGCCAGAATCCCGACGTCAGCCTCGACGCCCTGCTCCGCCAGTTTGCTTTCAACCCGTTCCACGGCCTGGATGAACAGTTGCTTCAGGGCGCTGATGCGCGCCGGGTCCTGGCCGCCCTTTTGTGCCAGTTCCACCAACTGCCAGCGGTGGTCGAAGGCAAACACAAACAGCTGCTTCCAGACCTTGCGCGGCACGCTGACCTGGTGCAGGCGTTGCAGCACCGCGTCCTGGTCCGGGCGGGTAATCGGCACCGGGCTGTTGAACAGGTAATCGAGTTCGGCGCGGGTCGGCATGGCCGGCGCGCAGGCATGGCGCGACACCACCAGGCCGCCGCAGGCATTCGCCAACTGGCTGCAGCGCTCGTCGCTGGCGTCTTCAAGCCAGCCGCTGAGGAAGCCGGACATGAAGGCATCGCCGGCGCCCAGCACGTTGAGTACTTCCACCCGTACCCCGGGGTAGATCGCGCCGTCTTCAAGGCGGGCCGGGATATCGCCGTGGATCACCGTGCAGCCCTGGGGGCCAAGCTTGACCACCAGGGTGGCCGAGGTCAGGCCACGCACCGTGCGCAATGCCGTGAGCAAATCTTCACTGCCACCGGCAATCAGGAATTCTTCTTCGGTGCCGACGATCAGGTCAAAACGCGGGAGGATTTTCTGCACGTGCTGGCTGACATTCTGGTCGGCCACAAACCGGGTTTCGCCATCGGCCTTGCCGGCCAGGCCCCAGAGCACCGGGCGGTAGTCGATGTCGAGCACGCGTTTGACGTTGTGCTTCTCGGCGTAGTCCAGGGCCTGGATGCTGGCCTTGTACACGCCGTCGGTGGAGAAGTGGGTACCGGTGATCAGCAGCGCCTTGCTGGAAGCAATGAACGCTTCACTGATGTCTTCGGCGCGCAGGGCCATGTCGGCGCAGTTCTCGCGGTAGAACACCAGCGGGAAGGTTTCGCGGTCCTTGAGGCCCAGCAGCACCAGGGCGGTGAGGCGTTCCGGGTCGACCTTGATGCCGCTGACGTCACAGCCTTCGCGGGCCAGGGACTCCAGCAGGAAACGCCCCATGTGGTCGTCCCCTACCCGGCTCAACATCGCCGACTTGAGCCCCAGCCGCGCGGTGCCGAACGCGATGTTGGCGGAGGAACCGCCGAGGTACTTGGCGAAGCTCGAGACATCCTCCAGCCGTGCACCCACTTGTTGTGCGTAAAGGTCGACGCCCAGGCGTCCCAGGCAAATCAGATCCAATTGACGCCCACTGGCAAAACGAGTCTGGCCCATGCTGGCTCCTGTTATTTTTATCAGCCTGCGTGTGCCGTCGCGGTGGCGGCATACGCTCTTGGTGCAAGCAGACTAGAACGTCTGGTGACGCCAATCAATATTTATTCTATAAATATTTTTCGTGGAATATATTTTCCAATACGCCATCATCGGTATGTTCCAGCCGCAGTGCATCGTTTCAGCTGCACCGTGGGGCGGGATGCCGAGGTTTTTTTTTGCGCCTACCCTGTAGACTTGCGCACATCGACTTATTGTCAGGGGCGCCTCGACGCGCCCTATAAGAACAAGCCAGAAGGATTCCCTATGTCCCAGAGCGCCCCGGAAGACGCACTCGCCAGCCCGCCGCTGAACGCCGAGCGGTTGTTGCAGCTGATCACCGATGAATACGAGAGCCTGCCGCGCCAGCTCAAGCGCATCGCCAGCTACATGAGCCAGCAGAGCGACCGGATCATGGTCGACCGCATCAGCGACATCGCCCGTGAATGCGAAGTGCACCCGTCGGCCATCGTGCGGTTTTCCCAGCGTTTCGGGTTCAGTGGTTTCAGTGAAATGCAGGCGCTGTTCCGCGAGGCCTACACCCACAAGACCACGCCGGTGCAGAACTACCAGCAACGCATCCGCAGCATGATCGCCAACAAGTCGCAGAAAGCCAGCGGCGGCGACCTGGCGCGTGAGTGCGTGAATGCCACCCTCTCCGGGATCGAGCGCCTGGGGCTGGAACTGGATGACGCAGCCTTCGACAAGGCCGTGGACCTGGTGGTGAATGCCGACAATATCTACGTGGTGGGCGTGCGCCGCTCGTTCGCCGTGGCGGACTACCTGGTGTACAACCTGCAGCACACCAACAAGCGCATCCATCTGGTCTCGGGGTTGGGCGGCAGCTATCGCGAGCAGATGCGCAGTGTGCGGGCCAACGACCTGGTGATTGCCATCAGCTTTACGCCCTACGGCAAGGAAACCCAGCACTGCCTGCGGATTGCCCAGCACCATCAGGCCAAGACCCTGATCATTACCGACAGCAACCTGTCGCCCCTGGCCAAGCGGGCAAGCACGGTGTTGCTGGTGAATGAAGGCTCGTCGTTTGCGTTCAGGTCACTGAGTGCGACGCTGTGCCTGTGCCAGGCGTTGTTCATTGCCGTGGCGTATCGGCTGGAATTGAAGGTCGATGAGATTCATGAGCAGGTGGGATTCGACGACTGACTGCGACCGTTCAGCCACCAAAGATCAAATGTGGGAGCGGGCTTGCTCGCGAATGCGGTCTGTTAGTCAACATCTCCATCGACTGTTCCACCGCATTCGCGAGCAAGCCCGCTCCCACATTTTTGACCGCGTTCACTCAGGCTTAGCGCAGCGCCCGGCGCAACACCTTGCCCACCGTCGTCTTGGGCAACTCCTGCGTACGAAACTCGACAAACCGCGGCACCTTGTACCCCGTCAAATATTCCCGGCAATGCGCCAGAATCTGCTCCTGGGTCAAGCTTGGGTCCTTGCGCACCACGATGATTTTGACCCGCTCGCCGGTCACCCCATCCTCAACCCCGATCGCCGCCACTTCCGCCACGCCCGGATGCAACGTCACCACGTCTTCGATCTCGTTGGGGTACACGTTGAACCCGGACACCAGGATCATGTCTTTCTTGCGGTCCACCAGGCGGATGAAGCCGTGCTCATTCATCACCCCGATGTCCCCGGTAGACAGCCACCCTTCGGCATCCAGCACCTCGGCGGTTTCCGCCGGGCGTTTCCAGTAACCCTGCATCACCTGCGGGCCGCGTACTTGCAGTTCGCCCTGCTCGCCCAGTTCCGCCAACTCACCGTCCTCACGAATGAACCGCACCCAGGTCGACGGCAACGGCACGCCGATACTGCCGGTGAATTCCATCTCGCGCATGCGTGAGATGTCGATGGGGCTGATGCTCACCACCGGCGAACATTCAGTGAGGCCGTAGCCTTCGATGATCGGCAAGCCGGTGACTTCCTTCCAGCGCTTGGCCACAGCGGTATGGGTGGCCATGCCGCCGGCGATCACCATGCGCAAATCGGAAAAATCCCGGGCGCAGAATTCCTTGTTTTCCAGCAGGCCGTTGAACAGCGTATTCACCCCGGCAATCCCGTTGAAACGCTCCTTGCGCAGGATCATCTGCACCCGCTTCACATCCCGTGGGTTGGCGATCAGGATGTTGCGCCCGCCCAGGCACATGAACATCAGGCAGTTCACCGTCAGGGAAAAGATGTGGTACAGCGGCAGCAGGGTGACGTTGGTTTCCTGCTGGTTCTGATCGAGCTGATCACCGACCCACGCCTTGGCCTGCAACAGGTTGGCGATGATGTTGCGGTGGCTGAGCATGACGCCCTTGGCATCGCCGGTAGTGCCGCCGGTGTATTGCAGGAAGGCCAGGTCTTCGCGGTTCATCGGCACGGCGAGATGGGTTTGCCCGCGTCCCTGTTTCAACACCTGGTTGAAACGCACGGCCCCCGGCAGGTTGAAACGCGGCACCTGCTTCTGCACGCTGCGCAGGATGAAGTTCATCGCCGCGCCCTTGAAGGTGCCGAGCAGGTCACCGATGGCCGCGATCACCACACGTTTGACGGTACTGGCGGCCACCACCTTCTCCAGGGTGTGGGCGAAGTTTTCGAAGATCACCAGGGTCTCTGCGCCACTGTCCTTGAGCAAATGCTGCAGCTCCCGGGCGGTGTACAGCGGGTTGACGTTGACCACCACCGCACCCGCGAGAATCGTGCCCAGCAGGCAGATCGGGTACTGCAAGCAGTTGGGCATCATCAGCGCCACCCGGTCGCCCTTCTTCACACCCTGGGCTTGCAGCCACGCAGCAAAGGCGATGCCCTGCACCTCCCAGTCGGCGTAGGTCATTTCGGTGCCGATGCTGACGTAGGCCACGCGGTCGCGGAATTTGTGCAGGTGCTCCAGGAACACCTCGCGCAACGACGGGTAATCCTCGATGCCGGCGTCGATGTCTGCCGGTACGCCGGGCAGGTAAGCGTTCAACCAGAGGCGTTCGGTCTGTTCCAGGCTTACAGCGTTCATGGCAGTCTCCTTGTTGTTTTTATGGTGGGAACTACTTTTCGACGATAGCGGTAATGCCCAACCCACCCGCCGCGCAGATCGAAATCAGGCCGCGGCCGCCGCCACGCTGGTGGATCGCCTTGGCCAGTGCCGCGAGTTGCCGGCCACCGGTGGCGGCGAAGGGGTGGCCGCAGCCGAGGGAGCCGCCGTTGACGTTCATCTTGCTGCGGTCGATGCTGCCCAGCGGCGCGTCGAGGCCCAGGCGGTCGCGGCAGTAATCCGGGTCTTCCCAGGCCTTGAGGGTGCACAGCACCTGGGCGGCGAAGGCTTCGTGAATCTCGAACAGATCGAAGTCGGCGAACGTCAGGCCTTCGCGCTTGAGCATGCGTGGCACGGCGTAGGCCGGGGCCATCAACAGGCCTTCGGTGCCGTCGACGAAATTCACCGCAGCGGTTTCACCGGTTCGCAGGTACGCCAATACGGGCAAGCCGCGCTCGGCGGCCCATTCCTCGCTGGCCAGCAGCACCACCGACGCGCCGTCAGTCAGGGGCGTGGAGTTGCCGGCGGTGAGCGTGCCGTTCTGGCGGTCGTAGGCCGGGGACAAGCCGGCAAGTTTCTCCAGGCTGGCGTCGGCCCGCAGGTTGTTGTCCCGGGCCAGGCCGCGATACGGGCTGATCAAATCATCGAAGAAACCCTGCTTGTACGCCGCATCCAGCCGCTGGTGGCTGGTGAGGGTCAACTCGTCCTGGGCCAGGCGCTTGATCTGCCAGCGCTTGGCCATTTCCTCGCAGTGTTCACCCATGGACAAGCCGGTGCGCGGCTCGCCATTGCGCGGCAGCAGCGGCTTGAAGAACATCGACGGGCGCACACCCATCAAGGCCTTCAACCTGGCGCCGGTGCCCTTGGCGCGGTTGGCTGAAAGCAAGGTGCGACGCAGGGACTCGTTGATGCCGATGGGCGCGTCGGAGGTGGTGTCGGAACCACCGGCAACGCCCACTTCGATCTGCCCAAGGGCGATCTTGTTGGCCACCAGCAACGCCGCTTCCAGGCCGGTGCCGCAGGCTTGTTGCAGGTCGTAGGCCGGGGTTTCGGGAGACAGTGTGGTAGACAGCAGGCTTTCCCGGGCCAGGTTGAAATCCCGGGAATGCTTGATCACCGCACCCGCGGCAAACTCGCCCAGGCGCAGGCCGTGAAGGTTGTAGCGGTCCACCAGGCCTTGCAGGGCGGCGACCAGCAGATCCTGGTTGCTGTCATGGGCGTACACGGTGTTGGAGCGGGCGAACGGG
The DNA here is from genome assembly GCF_058780865.1 of Pseudomonas sp. GP01-A4. Lineage (NCBI taxonomy): Bacteria > Pseudomonadati > Pseudomonadota > Gammaproteobacteria > Pseudomonadales > Pseudomonadaceae > Pseudomonas > Pseudomonas sp. GP01-A4. The sequence goes on along the minus strand of NZ_JBYSWF010000029.1, from coordinate 22,370 downwards.
ATACGGTTGCCGCCGATAATCGCCACGCGGCGCGTCGGGGCCGGGTTGAAACTGTAGTCACTCATCGATCGGTCTCATTCCAGATAAACAGCCCACGCATATGGGGTTTGTCACCGGCGAAATTACGCACTTCAAACTCACGGCGCGGGCCGGTTGGCGGAACGTTCCACAGCGCCACCTGGCCGGGCAGGAAGATCGGCAGCTTGAAGTCGCAATGGGCCTCGGCCTGGTCCAGTCCGCCGGGGGGTTGCTGGGCGGCCAGGGCGCGGCCAAGGGTCCACATGCCGTGGGCGATGGCCCGGCGAAAACCGAACAATCGGGCGCCGATCACCGAGGTATGAATGGGGTTGAAATCCCCCGAGACCCTGGCGAAACGCCGCCCCAGATCCGCCGGCAGCACCCAGCGTTGAGTGCGCAGCAAACCTTCTTCCTGCAAGGGCAACGCGTCGTCCCACGGCTCGCCAACCGGCGCGTTTACGTCACGGCGCAGGTACAGGCTGTCGCTCTCCCATATCAGGGCGCCCGCGCTGTAGCCACGGGTGGCGATGCTCAGCGCCTGGCCTTTCGGATGGGCGACCCAGCGTTCGCAATACACCTCCAGGCGCAAGGCCTGGCCCGCCTCCAGCCGTCGATGCTGGCGGATGCGATTGGCCAAATGCACCATGCCGCTGGCCGGGTACGGGAAACTCGGGCGGGTCAGCAGCATCAGGTGCAAGGGGAACGCCAGCACATGGGGATAGGACAGCGGCACGCCTTGCTCACGGCGGAAACCACAGGCCCGACCGTAAGCCGCGATCCCTTGGGCAGACAGCTCGACGGCCGAACGCACCAGGCGTTCTTTCGGCAACGTCGGCTCGCCTTCCAGCTTCGGTTTGCGCAGCCCCAATACCCCGTCCAGCAACAGCCGCGAGCGCGAGGGCGGCGGGTCAATAATCTGCGTCACATAGTCCATGCTCAGGCTCCCAACAGGCTTTGGCCACAGACCCGCACCACCTGGCCATTGACCCCGCCGGATGCCGGATGCGCCAGCCAGGCGATGGTTTCTGCCACGTCGATGGGTTGCCCGCCCTGGGACATCGAGTTCATCCGCCGCCCCGCTTCGCGAATCATCAGCGGGATCTTCGCGGTCATCTGGGTTTCGATAAAGCCCGGTGCCACGGCATTCACCGTCACTTGCTGCGCCGCCGCCTGCGGGGCCAGGCCTTGTACCAGGCCGATCACCCCGGCCTTGGAGGTGGCGTAGTTGCTTTGCCCGAGGTTGCCGGCGATACCGGAAATCGATGAGACACACACGATCCGCCCGCCCGGATTCAGGCCCTGGCTTTCCAGCAGCGCTGTGCTCAGGTGCATCGGTGCTTCCAGGTTGACCGCCAGTACGCTGCGCCACGCGGTCTCAGTCATCTTGGCGATGGTCTTGTCGCGGGTAATCCCGGCGTTGTGCACCACCACGTCGAATGCACCGTGTTGGCTGACATGGGCGTGCAACTGCTGCGCGGCATCGGTGGCGGTGATGTCCAGCGCCAGTGCGGTGCCTGCGACACTGCCGGCCGCCTGTTGCAGCGAATCCTGGGCCTGGGGCACATCCACGCAGACCACATGGGCTCCATCGCGGGCCAGCACCTGGGCGATTGCCAGGCCGATGCCACGGGAGGCGCCGGTGACCAGGGCACGGCGGCCGCCGAGGGGTTTGTCCCAGTTGATTTCGGTTGGGCTATCGACGGTTTTTTCGAGGCGCACCACCTGCCCCGAGACATAGGCCGAGCGCCGCGACAGGAAGAACCGCAGGCTGCTTTCCAGCCCGTCCTCGGCACCCGGTGCGACGTAGATCAACTGCACGGTGATCGCCCGGCGCAACTCCTTGGCCAACGAACGCACCAGGCCCTCAAGGGCACGCTGGGCAATGGCCTGGGGCAGGTCCTTACACTGCTCCGGCGCGGTGCCGAGCATCACCACCCGGGCGTGCTGCCCAAGGCGCCTGGCGTTGGCGTGGAAGAATTCGTAGAGCTCGTCCAACTGCTTGAGGTCGGCGATGTCGCTGGCGTCGAACACGGCGCCCTGGACCTTGACCGTGGAGGGTGCCTTGAGGGTCGCAGCGGTGGCGGTCACTGTGTCGGTGGCGGTGAAGATGCGCTGGATTTGCGCCCCCAGGCGCCCTACCCCCGCGACGATTACCGGGTTGGCCAGGCCTTGCTGGCCGCTGCGGTGACGTTGCAATGCCAGGGGTTGGGGCAGCCCGGCAGTCCGGGCCAGCCAGGCTCCCCAGGGGGAATTGACGAAAGAAAGGTAGCTGTCACTCATGGATAAACTCACTCACAAACACGGTGTTGCCATGGAAACCCGATCCTTGTAGGAGCTGGCTTGCCTGCGATTGCGGTGTGTCAGCCAACACATCTGGCACTGAACCAACGCTATCGCAGGCAAGCCAGCTCCTACAGGGGTCGTGTTCCTCCAGTTCCAGTCAGTTGACCGGCACGTTTTCGCCTTGGTTGGCGCGGCGTCTTGCGCTCGGTTTGGCGGCCTGTTCCAGCGCCTGCTGGCGCTGTTGCAAGGCTTCCAGCAAACCGAAGTCCTGCGGGAAGTCGTCCACCTGGATCGCGTGATCGCCATATTCCACATAGCGCGCGAGCAAGCTGTCGTCTTCCTCGCTGATCAGGTCCAGCACCCGCGCCTTGACTCGCCACGGAGTAAACGCCGCACTGGAAATCGGCATTGGCTCGATCAGGCCTTGCTTGATCGCCCCCTTGAGCCGCGCCTCGATCAGCTCCACTTGCGGCAACAGGCGCAAGGCCAGCTCGCCGTAAGCCAGCTTGTCGATTTCCGGCCGAGGAATGTAGGAATTGCCCAGCAAGCGGTCGCGGGTTTCCCCCGGCACCTGCACCAGTTCCGCCACTTGCGCCAACAGGCGATCCGACGGTTTGCGCTGTGGAATACCGAACGGGAACGTCAAGCCACGCACCACCGCCGCCGCCGCTTTCGACGGGTAGTTGTCGAGCACTTCGGCCAGGGCTTCATGGGCGCGCAGCAACGCGTCCTGGGCCGCCCAATGCACCAGCGGCAAATCTGCCTGTGGCCGGCCATCATCCTCAAAACGCTTGAGCACGCAGGACAGGATGTACAGCTGGGACAGAATGTCCCCCAGCCGCCCGGTGATGCTTTCCTTGCGCTTGAGGGCACCGCCCAGCACGCCCATGGAAATGTCCGAGATCAACGCCAACACCACCGACAGCCGATTGGCCTGGCGGTAGTAGGACGCCAGCGCCGGATCGGTCTTGCCCGGCACGGAAATCAACCGCCCGCCCGTCAGCGAATACACTGCGGCACGCACGGTATTGGCCAGCACGAAGCTCAGGTGACCGAACATCGCGCTGTCGAAGTCCACCAGGGCCTTGCGCCGGTCCGTATTGCGCGCCGCTTCCATCTCGCGGAACACATACGGATGGCAGCGGATCAGGCCCTGGCCGTAGATGATCAGGCAGCGAGTCATGATGTTCGCGCCTTCCACCGTGATGGCGATGGGGCTTTGCTGGTAGGCCCGGGCGAGGAAGTTGTTGGGCCCCATGCAGATGCCCTTGCCGGCCACGATGTCCATGCCGTCGTTGACGATGATGCGTGCCCGCTCGGTAACGTGATACTTGGCGATGGCCGAGATCACCGAGGGTTTTTCACCGGCATCCAGTGACGCTACCGAGACCTTGCGCACCGCGTCGCAGGCATACAAATGCCCGGCCATGCGCGCCAGGGGCGCCTGCACGCCTTCGAACTTGCCGATGGGCAGGCCGAATTGCTTGCGCATCGCCGCATAAGCGGTGGTGCCGCGCACAGCCACCTTGCCCAGGCCGACGTTGGCCGACGGCAGGGAAATCGCCCGGCCAGCCGCCAGGCATTCCATCAGCATGCGCCAGCCGTTGCCGACTTGCTCGCGGCCGCCGATCACCCATTCCAGCGGGATAAACACATCCTTGCCGGTGGTCGGGCCGTTCTGGAATACCGCGTTGAGTGGCCAGTGACGCCGGCCGCTGTTCACCCCCGGATGGGTGGTGGGGATCAACGCGCAGGTGATGCCCAGGGAACCCGGCTGGCCGAGCAGACCGTCCGGGTCTTCGGCGCGGAAGGCCAGGCCGAGCACGGTGGCGATTGGGCCGAGGGTGATGTAGCGCTTGTCCCAGGTCACACGGAAACCCAGTACTTCCTCACCTTCGTGCATGCCCTTGCAGACGATGCCCAGGTCTGGAATCGCGCCGGCGTCGGAGCCGGCATACGGGCTGGTCAGGGCGAAGCACGGGATGTCTTCGCCCCGTGCCAGGCGTGGCAGGTAGTAGTTGCGCTGGGCGTCGGTGCCGTAGTGCAGCAGCAGTTCGGCCGGACCCAGGGAGTTGGGCACCATCACTGAAATCGCCGCCGCCGAGCAGCGGGTCGAGAGCTTCATCACCACTTGCGAATGCGCATAGTGGGAGAAGCCTTTGCCGCCGTATTGCTTGGGAATGATCATGCCGAGGAAGCCGGCATCCTTGGTGTACTGCCAGCCTTCGGGGGACATGTCTTGCCAGACCTGGGTGGTTTCCCAGTCGTTGGACATGTCGCACAGGGTCTCCACTTCGTTGTCGAGGAAGGCCTGTTCTTCAGCGCTGACGCTGGCCGGTGCGGCTTGCAGCAGGCGTTCCCAGCGGGGTTTGCCGCTGAACAGCTCGGCGTCCCACCACACGGTGCCGGACTCGATGGCAGCACGCTCGGTGTCGGACATCGCCGGCATGATGCCGCGAAAAAGGCCCAGGGCCTTGCTGGTCAACAGGGTGCGGCGCAGGGGTTTGATCGTCAGCAGCAGCGCGGGCAACACCACCAGCACCGCCACGACGCCGGCGCCGAAACCGGCGACTGCGTTGAACAGGTAACCGACCGCCAGCCAGACCAGGCCGGCACCCAGCCAGAGGGTGGCAGCGGCTTGTCGATACGCCAGGGCAATTGCTGCTGCGAGTCCCGCCAATAACCAGATAACCATGGGGATACCTCTACTCAATTCAGGGTACGGCCAACGCCCGGGCAGATCGGAATGACCTGTGACGTAAAGCCACACTACAAACTTGAAAAGATAAATTCAAATTTTGTTTTGAAATTTTTATTTAATGCTTGGACGAAAAAATCAAGGGCTGAGCAAGTCAGCCTGATGGATCAAAGGGAACACGTGAGAAATGCCGGAAGAGCAGCAAGATGCGCTTGCCGCCCTCCTTTATCGGCTAGTCAATTCACTTCACTGCACGCGATCAGAACGCGTAAGTCGCTGATAGGCTGACCACCTCCCCTTTGCTGTCGACCTTGCCATCCAGGCGTGCGCCGCCGAGACGATCGACGTTCTGCGTCTTCAACTTGACCTCTTCCACAAACTGCCGGGAGTACGCACCGTCCAGGGTCAGCCCCGGTATAGCTCTTACGGCGTAGCTCAGCCCCAGGGAAGCAAACCAGCGGTCACCGTCAGGAATACGTGGGTCACGTGTGGAGTTACGGGTTGGAGTCTGGTCATTGGCGACACCGGCACGCACGGTCCAGTCGTCGGTGAGTTTGTAGTCACCGCCCACCGACAGCATCCAGACGTCACGGTACTTGTAGGGAATCGACACGATGGTGCTGCCGTCGGACTTCAGGGTCAGGTCCTTGAACGAAGACCATTGCGTCCACATGGCGCTGACACCCAGGGTGAAGCGGTCATTGAACACGTGCACCCAATCAATCGCGGCATTGGCCGGAATATCCAGCTGGGTTGAGGCGTTGGCGCCATCCGGGTACAGATGCAGGCCCGGGTACGCCTGCTCTACCAGGGTTTTGCCGAAAGCAGGGTTGATATCGGTCATCAGGCTTCTGGAGCCGTCATCGGCATAGATATTGTAGTTACCCTCCAGCTTGTTCTTGATCTTGGCGTGGTAGTTCAGGCCAACAGTATCCTGCAGCGTTGGCTTCCAGACCACGCCGGCAAACCAGCCGACAGAGGTGTTATCTACCTTGACCCGCATCAAGGCATGCCCAACCCCCGAAGGAAAGGGTGCACCGCCCAATCCTGGCGACAAGGCCGCCGCTGCCAGCAGGTCGACGTTCTGGCTGACGAAGCCACTACTGTGCTGCACGATGGCGCCACCACCAATGGAGAACTGGTCGTTGACCTTGAACGACAGCGAGCCCGTCACACCCACCGTTTCGATCTTGGTGTCGACGGCGAAGTCGCGACCCTTCCAGTCCGGGTCCCAGGTACTTTTCATGCCTTGAGGGACAACAGCGCTAAAGCCGAGCGCAAAACGGTCATTGAGCGGAATCACCGCAAAGCCGGTAGGCAGCCAAGCGGTGAAGCCTGCTTCGCCGCCGTTGCCTGTGCGCGGGGTTGAGGTAGGTATACCTGTCAACGGATCAATGACGCTGGAACTGCTCGGATCTCCCTTGTAGTCGTAAGCACTGCCCTTGTACTTGATATTGACGCGGGCGTAGTCGACGGTTTGCTGCACGATAGTGTGATCAATAAATGCCATGGCAGCCGGGTTGTTGTACGCAGCTGAAGGGTCATCCTTGAACAGCGAACCACCACCAAAGGCACGGCCCCAGCCCTGCGCGCCATAGGTCGGGGTAGCAAAACCACCTGCCTGCGCCGGAGCGGTAATCATCAGCCCCCCCAGCAATGCGAGCCCCAATACAGCCTGCACCTGTTGTTTTTTATTATTCATGCGGCACTCCTTATTGTTATCAAACTGAGCCTGCTCGAGCCGGCTCGTCTTGCTGCTTCGTTTGCCCGTTCAGGGGCATATTTCAACCTTTGACCTGATGATCAAGTTCAAGGACTAATCGTGAGGACTGGCGAAGGCTTGAAACTGAATGCCGTGATTCGGCAGCTGTCGCCTACGGTGTGAGGGCTAAGGAGGCTAAAGGTGTTATCAGCAGCACTCCATTGCGTGGTCAACGTACTTGGAGACGCGCACGTGTCGGAGAAGAACTTCTCGGCGAAACCTGAAAGTGTTGCGGTGCTGGCATTCGTCGGTACGAGGGTCCACGGCAGATTAAGCGGCCCGGAAACTCCGCACAGTGCGTTGCCCGTAAAAGTGGCACCGGTGATGGTCGCACTTGAACCGTCGGAAGCGACCTTTCCGGTCAGCGCGACAGTGCAAGGGACGGGTGTCCATACCAAAAGTTTTACTGCGGTAGAGATCGAGCCAGTGGCAGTAAATGCGGCGCCCGCCTGGGCAAACGATGCCGCGTGGGTCATTGAGGATGTGAATGCCAGGCCAAGCAGCAGCGCAGTTAGAGAAATACGTGTGGTAAGGCTTTGCATTGTCTTAGTCCCCAGACTTTTTATTGTTATCCACCGGCTCCGCCGGCATCAGTTACATGGCCAGACACCTCGCCTGAGGCGCAAGCCGATCAAAATTCGTTTATCAAGGATTTATCATCAGGTATGGCATTGCGAAGCGCATCGACACAACTTCACAGCTACCGGGAAGTACCTGATTGATTGCATAAAGATTTAAGCCATCGGTGTTATTGAAGAGAGAAACGCTAATAGTTGCAGGACCGCAGTTAGTACCAGGAATGATTGGCGGAAGGCTCGCCACAGTGAAACTGACATTAGATAATGCGCCGAAAGCACTGGCTGTTGGACTCAATACCCATGGCAAGTTACTGACACGATACATGGCACACAGGGCGTTGCTGCCGGCGATATAAACACTGGTCAGACTTGCCGTGGAACCATCGTGGGATACCCGCCCAACAAACTGGATATTACACGTTACAGGTGTCCTCATCGAAGACGGCGACTTCAGCGTCAGGGTGCCGTTAACGGTGGTAAATGATTGGTCGGCAGGAATGAAAGACGCCGCGTTGGCCATCGAAGCCGCATAAATGCACATTGCAACAGCAGTAGCACCCACGAACGTTTTCAAGCTTTCCATGTTTTTCCACCTGTCTGGTGACGTATTCACCAAGCGCAATGAACGGTGTTGTCAGCCGATCCGTTGGCTGTCCATCCCTGAACAAGCGCCTCTCGCGAGGCGCCTGCCTTCCATCGGGGTGATCAACCCTTTTTACGGAGTACGCCTATCAAGGAATTACCACGGCACCCGGTGCGGTGAGGCTCAGCGACACCACGGTGCAACTGCCGGTCAGCGTCTGGTTGGTTGCAGTGATCGTGCTGGAAGCTGGGCTGGCAGTTGACGCCAGGCCCACGGCAATAGTGGTCGGGCCGCAGTTGGTGGCAGGAATGATTGGCGGTGCACCTGCGATGGTGTAGCCAACGTTGGTCACGGTACCCGCAGTAACGGAGGTAGCCGATAGTTTCCATGGCAGGTTAGTCATCTTGGGCAATGCGCACAGGCTGTTGGAACCCGATACGGTGGCGCTATTGATATTGGCAGTACCATCGGCGTTAACAACACCCTGGAAAAGAATGTTGCAAGTCACTGGCTGCTGAAACGACGACGGCGATTTGACCGTAATGCTGCCGTTAGCGGTGATGCTTGCACCAATAGGGCTGAAAGACGCCGCACTGGCCATCGAAGCAGCACCCATGCAAACAGTCAAAGCAGTCAAAGACACGAGGGTTTTCAAGCTTTTCATTATTTTTCCTCACATGTTATGGCGAGTCATTTCGCCAGGGGTAATGGCCATGATCGAGAGGTCACGGTGAATCTGCAGAACTTCCCTTTCCAGCCAAATTTCAATTCAATTACCGCTACAACATCCCACTGTTACTCAATAACTTTGAAACTCGGCGGCATCTTGATCGACACCGTCTTGATCTTGCAGTCTTCGCCGATAGGCACATTCGACGCTTCCAGCTTGCCGGTGGCGTTATCCCAGGTTCCATCGGCAGTAGAAGGCCCGCACTTACCGCCCAAACCAAAGGCATGCACATCCACGGCGATCTTCGACATCGAGCCGCTCCTGGTATCTTTAGCCACCAATACCCACGGCAAGTTGATGGCTTCGACCCGGCTGCACTTGAGGCCGCCGTCGAACTCAACTTTGTCGACATTTACTGACGCCCCATCCGCCGCCACTTTGCCGGCGACCTTGATGGTGCAATCCGCGCTGATCAGCGCGCCTTTGGAAAAGCTGATGGGGCCCTGGGCAGTAAACGCGCTGCCGGCAGGTTCGATACGGGCGGCCTGGGCCTGGTGGTAAACGATCAGGCCCAGCGCGGCCAATACAATGTGCGTGGTGAACTTGGCAGGGTTTTGCATGGTGTACGTCCTTCCCTTCATTTTATTTTTGTTCGGGTCAAACAACTGTCTTGCAACTAAGCCGTACTCGAAACCGGTAAAGCCTGGGCGATGAAAACCTGCGCGATACACAGATCCCGAGTACGCCCTACAACTGACTGCTTTCGTTAGAAGGGTCTGGTGGTGTTGCTGTACTTCTCCAGGTACTTCAAACGCTGTGAAGGTTGAAGATTGGTCAGGGTGATATCCCCGGCGTAATGATTAAGTACCCGGTGATCCATGCGTCGTCGCCACAAGTACGGCACATACGCCCAGACAATCATGCTGGCATAACCGTATGGGAGTTGCGGCGATTCATCAAAATGACGCAGTGACTGATAACTTCTGGTTGGGTTGGCGTGATGGTCGGAGTGCCGCTGCAGTTGGAACAGAAAGATATTGGTGACAATCCGATTACTGTTCCAGGAATGGCGTGGCGAGCAACGCTCATAACGACCGTTGGGCAACTTCTGGCGTTTCAGGCCGTAGTGCTCGACATAGTTCACCACTTCCAGCAGCGAGAAACCGTAGATGCCCTGGATGATCAGGAATGGAATCACTGCCGCGCCCAGCCAGGCAATCATCGCGCCCCACAACACCACGCTGTACATCCAGGCGCTGAGTACGGCGTTCTTCCAGTGCCAGGCCGGCAGGCCGAGTTTGCGCAGGCGTTCACGCTCCAGGTTCCACGCCGAGCGGGCGCTGAACCATACCGAGCGCGGCAGGAAGGCCCAGAAGCTCTCCCCCAACCGCGAACTGGCCGGGTCTTCCGGGGTGGCGACGCGCACGTGGTGGCCACGGTTGTGTTCGGTGTAGAAGTGCCCGTAGAAGGTCGGCGCCAGGGTGATCTTGGCCAGCACGACTTCCAGCAGGCGCGGCTTGTGCCCCAGCTCATGGGCGGTGTTGATGGCGATGCCGGTGGCGGCGCCAGTGGACATTGCCATGCCCAGGTAGGTGAACCAGCTCACCTGGCCATGCAGCTCGGTGCGCGCAGTGATGAACGCGGCGGTTTTCGCCAGCCAGCTCGACGGGTCCAGGGTGGCGGTGGCATGCAGCAGGCCGCCATTGATAATCCAGTCGATACCGCCTGCGGCCAGCCACCCGGTGACCACCAGGGATGAGATGACAAACAGCACGCCGGTGTAGACGATCCAGCGGTAGTAGCTTTGGGATTCGAGGTTGCTGACGGCGGACTCGGGCGGGTTGCTGACGTCTTCACCCAGCAGGCCGTCGATCAGCGGGATCAGGCCGAAGATCACCAGCACACCGACCCACCACAGTTGTTGCACGCCGGTAGTGATGGCCAGGGCGCCAGAGAGAATTGGGGTTGCCAGGGGCATGATGCCGAGCCACCACAGGTGGCGCTTGCCGTCGGTCCAGACGTTCGGGGCAGCCAGGGTCTGATTCATGGCAGCCTCCGCACGACGCAGGCAGGCAGGGAGCAAAAATCAACACTGGACAGGTACACGGAGCGGTGACTGCCCCGAGAATTCAACCATGCGATAAAAGGCGTTTTTTTCATTATTTTATTCGCTCTTAGGCATTTCAAAAATTGTTTCAAATTAGACATTGAAATAATTTTTTTAAATAAATAGCGCGGAATCGTTAGGTCGTCAACTAGTTTCTTGAACCCTTTTGAACGTGACCGAGCAGTCTCTTTTTCAGCCGTTTGGTCAGGTGTCTAGGGCAAGCATTGACGAGTTCGAACCGCGAGTTCAGTCGCACAATTATTTACTCGCCAACGCAAACGGCGGGTGCAACACCGTGGCGCTTTCCGGCGGCCGGACGCGCTTGGCTATCTGCTCGACCACCGCCGCGACACGCTCGGTGGCCGTGATCGGCAACATATGCCCGCGCCCTTCCACCAGCTGCAGTTTCAGGCCCGGCACCAGGCTGGCCAGGGCCTGCCCGTGTTTGCGGAAATCCAGCACCTTGTCCTGCGCGCCATAAATCAGCCCGATCGGCAACGTCAGCTGCGGGTAGCGCTTGACCATGTCCGGCAGGAAATCGTTGACCAGGTTGATCTCGGTGGAGGCGGCATAGAAGTTCTCGGGCCGCATGCCCAACAAGCCGCCACCACGGGTGGCGAAGTCTTCCGGGGCCGGGTCGGGGGCAAACACGCCCTTGACCACCGAGCCTTTGGTCAGCAATCCGATCGGCATGGTCAGGGTGTGCGACATAAAGCGTCGCAGCCATCCCGGGCGTATCGCCAACGACATAAACACCAGCGGCAGCAGGCGCTGGGGATGGGTCAGGGGCGCCACCAGGATCAATCCGGACACCGCGTGGGGATGGTCCAGTGCCAGTGCCAGGGAGATCGCCCCGCCGAGGGAATGCCCCAGCACCAGCGGCTTATCCAGGTCCAGCGTCTGGATAAAGCTGGCGACTTGCCGGGCCTGGCCAGGCAGGTCCGCGGCCGTGCCGGCATGCCGGGTGGAATAACCCGACCCCGGACGATCCACGGTGATCACTCGAAAGTGCTCACGCAATTGGGCAGACAAGGCGTACGTCAAGTTGCGACTGCTGCCCATCAGCCCGTGGATCATCACCAGCGGTGGGCCCTTGCCCTCGTCTACATAATGAAAGCGCTCGCCGTTGATCTCCAGAAAGCGCCCGTTGATCGGAACAGCAGCTTCTATTCGCCGTGTCATCCGGGCACTGAAGGCCCACAACACTACGCTTAACCCTACACACACACCCGCAGCGACAACCCACTCGACAGCCATAGCTCGGTCCTCTGCATCCCTGCGTTGCTGGCGGCCCGACCGGTATTGGTCAAGGCCTCAGCCATCGTCCACCCTGGACCTTAACTGTGTGCGTACAAGCTCTCGTCCGTCGGATAAGTCGCACATGAGGAACTGGGTCGTAGCCTAGACGATATTTTCAGGTAGATTATTTAAAATCTTTTTTAAAATAAATAATTCAATTTTCCTTTGCAATGGTGTTCTATCTAAAAAGCCAAAACAAAAACAAGGAGCACATCCGATGTCGACACCCGTAAGGCGCCACCGGCCCACGAGGGACAGCCTATGAATGCCCATGACACCATCGACATCGCCATCATCGGTTCCGGATTTGCCGGGCTGTGCATGGCGATCAAACTCAAGGAAGCCGGGTTCCACGACTTCTTTATTGCCGAACAGGCCGATGCTCTCGGCGGCACCTGGCGGGACAACCACTACCCCGGTTGCGCCTGCGACGTGCAATCCCATGTCTATTCGTTTTCCTTTGCGCCCAACCCGGACTGGACCCGGCAATTTGCGCCACAGGCGGAGATTCGCGCCTACCTGGAGCAGTGCGCCCGGCGCTTCGAACTGGCGCCGTTCCTGCGCTTTGGCATGGGCCTGGAGAAGGCGGTATTTGATGAGGCGCAACAGCGCTGGAGCCTGAGCTTCAGCAATGGCCGCCAGGTGAGTGCGCGGGTGCTGGTGTCGGGAATGGGCGGCCTGTCGCGCCCGGCACTGCCGGATATTCCGGGCCTGGACAGCTTCAAGGGCAAGCGCTTCCACTCCCAGCAGTGGGACCACGAGTATTCATTGAAGGGCAAGCGCGTGGCGGTGATCGGCACCGGCGCCAGTGCCATTCAGTTCGTGCCGCAGATTGCGCCGCAGGTGGCCCACCTGGACCTGTTCCAGCGCACCCCGCCGTGGATCATGCCCAAGCCCGACCGGCCGATTTCACGCTTCGAGCGCTGGGCCTTCAAGCACCTGCCGTTCACCCAGCGCCTGGTACGCGGCGCGTTCTATTGGGCACTGGAAGGTCGCGTGGTGGGCTTTGCCCTGCACCCGCGCCTGATGAAAATGGTGCAGAAAATCGCCGTGCGCCACCTGCACAAACAAGTGGCCCGCCCTTCCCTGCGCAAGACCCTGACGCCGGACTACACCATCGGCTGCAAGCGCGTGCTGATCTCCAACGACTACTACCCGGCCCTGTCCCGCAGCAATGTGCAGGTGGTAACCGATAACGTGCTGCGCATCGAGGCCGACGGGGTGATCACCGCCGACGGCATCAAGCACCCGGCCGACTGCCTCATCTTCGGCACCGGCTTCCAGGCCACCGATCCGCTGCCCCGCAACTGCATCATCGGGCGCCACGGCATCGACCTGATGGACACCTGGCAAGACGGCGCCCACGCCTACCTGGGCACCACGGTGCCGGGCTATCCGAACCTGTTCCTGATCGTCGGCCCCAACACCGGGCTGGGGCATAACTCGATGATTCTGATGATCGAGGCCCAGGTCACCTACATCCTCGATGCCCTGCAGCAAATGCAGCGTCATCGCATCGCCACGGTGGACGTCAAGCCGGCGGTGGAACTGGCCTACAACGCCAGGCTGCAGGAAAAACTCAACGGCACCATCTGGTCCACCGGCGGCTGCAAGAGCTGGTACCTGGACCCACGCACCGGCAAGAACACCACGCTGTGGCCCGGCTCCACCTGGCGTTTCAAGCAGGTCACCCGGCATTTCGCCCTCAAGGACTACGTCGCCAGCCTGGTGCCGATACCGTCCACCGCGCGCCCGGCCGCAACGCCCCACACCACCGCAGAAGGGAGCCTGTCATGAAGTCATTCAACGGCCGCGTGGCGGCCATTACCGGCGCCGCTTCCGGCATGGGCCGCGCCTTGGCCCTGGCGTTGGCGCGTGAAGGCTGCCACCTGGCGCTGGCGGATAAAAACAGCCAGGGCCTGGAGCAGACCGTCGCACTGATCAAGGCCCAGGTGCTTGCACCGGTGCTGGTCACCTCGCAGGTGCTGGACGTTTCCGAGCGCCAGGCCGTGGAAGACTGGGCCGCCCGATGCGCCGCCGAACATGGCCAGATCAACCTGATCTTCAACAACGCCGGCGTCGCGCTGTCGAGCACCGTCGAAGGCGTGGACTACACCGACCTGGAATGGATCGTCGGGATCAACTTCTGGGGCGTAGTGTACGGCACCAAGGCCTTTTTGCCGTACCTCAAGGCCAGCGGCGATGGGCATATGGTCAACACTTCCAGCGTGTTCGGCCTGTTCGCCCAGCCGGGCATGAGCGGCTACAACGCCACCAAGTTCGCCGTGCGTGGTTTTACCGAGTCCTTGCGCCAGGAACTCGACCTGCAGAAAAGCGGGGTCTCGGCCACCTGCGTGCACCCTGGCGGGATCCGCACCGACATCTGCCGCAGCAGCCGGATCGACGCCAACATGACCGGCTTCCTGATTCACAGCGAACAGCAGGCCCGGGCCGACTTCGAAAAGCTGTTCATCACCGACGCCGACCAGGCCGCCAAAGTGATCCTGCAAGGCGTACGCAAAAACAAACGCCGCGTGCTGATTGGCCGCGACGCCTATTTTCTGGACCTGCTCGCCCGCTGCCTGCCTGCCGCCTATCAAGCGCTGGTGGTGTTGGCCAGCAAACGCATGGCGCCCAAGCAACGCAATGCGCCCTCGCCCGTCCTTGAAACCAACGAAGAGCACCGTCTCTGAACTGGAGTACCGACCATGCTGCCGATTCGCCGCGACCTCCGTTTTGCCCTGCCGGCCGAACGCATCAAGGACTGGCATGAACAAGGCCCGTTCATTACCCACTTTTTCAACGCACTGTCGTTGCTGTTTCCCCAGGGCGAACTGTTCTTCATGGACAGCGTGCGTCACTACCGCCAGCGCATCGAAGACCCGGAGCTGAAGAAAGAAATCCAGGGCTTCATCGGCCAGGAAGCCATGCACAGCCGCGAGCACGTGGCCTACAACGATCTGCTGCAAGCCGCAGGGCTGCCGGCGAATACCCTCGACCGTCGGCTGAAGATGATCCTCGACGCGCAAAAGAAATACCTGCCCGCCTCCTTCAACCTGGCGGTGACCATTGCCCTGGAGCACTACACCGCGATGCTCGCGGAAATCCTCCTCAGCGACCCGTCGCGGTTCGGGGATTCGGTCAAGGGTTACCAGCAGATGTGGTACTGGCATGCCCTGGAAGAAACCGAGCACAAGGCGGTGGCGTTTGATGTGTGGAACAGCGTGATCAAGCCCGGGCCCAAGCGTTATCTGCTGCGCACTTCCACCATGCTCATCACCACGGGGCTGTTCTGGCTGACGATCCTGGACTTTCACCTGCGCCTGTTGTTTGCCGACCGGCGTTCGGGCGGGCATTTGAAGGGCTTCTGGCGGATGCTCAAGTTTCTGTACGGACCCAAGGGCGTGTTCCCGCGCATGGCGCTGCCCTGGTTGCATTACTTCAAGCCCGGGTTCCATCCCTGGGACCACGACAACCGGGCACGCCTGGCGGGCATTGACCGCCTGGTGGAAGAGATCGAGCAGGCCCATAAAGGTTATGGGCCCGCCTGAGTCCGCTTAGCGCTGGGTCGGGATCCGAATATCGCCATCCCGGCACTGGCTCTTGACGCTGCGCGGGCAGCCGGCAAACGCCAGGTCCTTGGTCAGGCACACCCGCACCTCGGTCAGCACGGCACCCTTGCAGATCACCGCAAGGCCATGGTTGCCCATGGCCGGGTTGCTCTCGCGAAACAGCGCTTCGATGTCCCGCGCGCCCAGGCCGCTTCGGACATTGAAGGGCTCAAGCTGCTGCGGGATCTTGACCACGCTGAGCGCTGCATCGGTCTTGTCCAGGTAAGCCGAAGCCTCAAGGCCGCTGCAGGTGCCGTGCTTGGCCCATTCATGCCTGAGCAGTTTGGGCGACGGGAACAGTGTCCTGCCCCGGGCGAAGTCTGCATCCGACAAGCGCGACTGCGGCTCACACGAAGCCGGCCAGCCGCCCTTCGCGTACTGCGGCCACAGCCCATGCAGGACAAACCCGTAGCCCTTGCCCGAACACTGCTGGTCGTCCGGGTGCGTCAGGCAGAAGGTCGGCGACCAGGACAGCGACAACACATAAAAGTCAAACTCCCCGGCCTGCCCCTGGGCCCGTGGCGCTGCCGTCGCGGCCCCGGCCAACGCCAGGCAAAGCACAATCCAGGCTGCTTTCATTTTCATCCGTTCATTCCTTAAAAAGACAAAATTAAAGCACCGCTAAACCGCCAGGTTGGGGTTACGTTGTAGCACCCGGTCCATGACCCGGTCGGTCTTCAACGCCTCGATCGCCAGTGCCGGGTGTTTGCTCTCGCCGCGAATATGCGCATTCATCCCCAGCACGTGATGCCACTGGATATGTGCATGGTTGGGCACCTCCAGCACCTCGCTGGTCTCGCCCTCAAGCCGCAACGGCGCCTCATCGAACACCGAAAACGTGATGCGGCCCTTGCTGCCGATCATCTCCACCCGGTCTTCGCGCCGGTCGGCGACAAAGTTCCAGCAGCCCATGCCCAGCGCGCCCGAGGCGAACGTCCAGCAGGCGGTGACGGCATCTTCGGCGGCATAGCGCCCCGCCTGGCGCGCGGTAAACCCTGCCACCTCGACGATATCCCCGACCAGGTACTGGAACAGGTCAAAACCGTGGCTGGCCAGGTCGGCAAAATACCCGCCGCCGGCAATCGCCGGGTCGGTGCGCCAGTTGGCACTGCTGGCATCGTCTTCCGAAGGCGGCTTGCACAGGGTCCAGGTCAGGTGACGCAATTCGCCGATGCGCCCGTCCTGCAGCCAGTCCCGCACCTGCTGGAAGCGTGGCAGGGAACGCCGGTAATAGGAGACAAACAGGTGCAGCCCGGCCTGTTCGAAGGTGCGCTGCATCAGCGCGCTTTGCTCGGCATTCAGGGACATGGGCTTCTCGACGCAGCAATGCTTGCCGGCAGCGGCCACCATCAGGCTGTATTCGAGGTGGCTGTCGGGCGGTGTGGCGATGTAGACCGCGTCTACTTCCGGGTCGTCGATCAGCGCCTGGGCGTCAGTGTAGAAACGGGCAATGCCGTGGCGTGCCGCATAATCGCGCACGGCCTCCTCGCGCCGCCCCATCACGGCCACCAGCGCAGAACCTGGCGCTTTGTAGAAGGCGGGTCCACTCTTGAGTTCAGTGACATCGCCACAGCCGATCATGCCCCAGCGTACGGTGTTCATCTGCATCTCCTTCAGGTGAGTTTTTTTCGATGGGGCAGTATCGGTGTTTTCCGGCCCCCTCTCCACCCTGCCGGATAAAGACTGAGCATGACAATTGCATTACACTTTTATGACAATCATCCAACTGCGGGGGCACAGACGATGAAAATAAGGGCCACGGTGATTTGCGAGCACGACGGGCACATCCTGTTCGTGCGTAAAGCCCGCTCGAAATGGGCATTGCCCGGCGGCAAGGTCGAGCGCCATGAGCGCCCGGCAGGTGCTGCCGCACGAGAACTGGAAGAGGAAACCGGGCTGAACGTGGACGGTTTGCTGTTATTGCAGGAGCTGAAGGCCAGCGACACCCTGCACCATGTGTTCGAGGCGTCGGTGGTGAATATCGACGAAGCCCGGCCACTGAGCGAAATCAAGGAATGCCAGTGGCATCCCTACACACGCCTGGAAGACCTGGATACCACCCAGGCCACCCAGCAAATCGTCAAATCCTTCCTGCGCCGTCTCTAAGGCGCCGCCAGTTCCGGGCTTTGCCCGCTGCACAACAACGCCTGTCTTACCAGACCATTGGCTTTCTGCCGTTCGACAAAGGATTTGACGAACGCGGCAGCGGCTGCGTGCGCTACCGGTACCGCGACCGCCTGGCTGATGCTCATGAAGTCATCCTCCAGCAGGCGCCAGCGCTCATCCAGCCGGGTTCGCAGGTAATCCCGAACCCCGGCCGCGGCGTTCAGGCCTTGCTCGATAAACAGGTCTACGGCACCCGCCGAGGTCGGCGCGCGTACGAGTTCGGCATGCTGCACCGTGCGGCTCAGGTACAGGTCATACGCGGCACCCTGGCCGACAGCGATGCGTTGGCCCGGAGCATCGAGTTGGGTCACGCTGCCCAGGGGTGAATCCACCGCCACCAGGTACGTACCCTTGATGATCACGTAGGGCGCGCTGAAGGCGATTTCCTGCTCGCGCACCGGTTCGATGGCCAGGAATGCCACGCGCCAGCGGTCATCGCCCAGCGCGGCGAAGACCTTGCCCGCCGCATCAAAAGTGATCAACTCAAGGTCGACCGCCAATTCATCGGCCAGGGCCCTGGCCAGCGCCACCGACACGCCCTGGGGCTGGCCGTCCTCGCCGCGCTGGGCCAGCACCGGGTTGCCAAAGTTGATGGCAGCTCTGAGCACACCCTCGGGGGCCAGTTGTTGCAGTACCTGCGGGTCAATCATTACGCGCTCCTTGAACGGTTCTTTGCACGGTCTTGCGAATGACGAAGGGCAAGACGCCGCCGTGTTCAAGGTAACCAACCTCCTGCAACGAGTCGAGGCGCAAGGTCAGGGGGGTACGCGTGGTCTCACCGGTGGCGCGGTCAATCTGCAAGGTGATCGGGTTCTCGCCGACCTGCAACGCGTTCAGGCCGAGGAAGCTCAGGGACTCACTGCCGTCGAGGTTCAAGTCCTGCACCGATGCGCCTTCATCGAACACCAGCGGCAACACGCCCATGCCGATCAGGTTACTGCGATGGATTCGCTCGATACTGCGGGCCACCACCACCTTGATCCCCAGCAGGGTCAGGACTTTAGCTGCCCAGTCGCGGCTGGAGCCGGCACCGTAGTTGATCCCGGCGAACAACACGGTGGGTGTACCGGCGTAGCTCTGCGCGGCGAGGTACAGCGGCAGGTAGTCGCTGCGGTCGGCATTCCAGGCCCAGACACCCTGGCGCGGGGGCTGGTCGCAGGACAGCAGATTGTTCAGGCGCGGGTTGGTAAACGCGCCGCGCACCATCACTTCGTGGTTGCTGCGCCGGGTCGAATACTGGTTGAGGTCCGCCAGCGCTTCACCGCGCTCCCGCAGCCAGTGCCCGGCCAGGCTGTCGGCCGGAATCGTGCCAGCCGGGGAGATATGGTCGGTGGTGACGTTATCCCCCAGCACCACCAAAGCCCGGGCGTTGCTGATGGCCAAGGACGCGGCCGGCACCGGCGTTACCCCGGCAAGGTACTGCGGGCGGCGCAGGTAAGTGGAGGCCGGGTGCCAGGCAAACTGCACGCTGGCGTCGGCTTCCAGCGCCTGCCAATGGTGAGTGCCTTGCCACAGCAGTGCCTGGCGCTGGTGAAACAGCGCCGGGCGCACCACCGCCGCCACTTGCGCGGCCACCTCGGCTTCGCTGGGCATCAACTCATGCAGGAACACCGGCTGGCCGTGGGCATCCATCGCCAGCGGCTGGGCCGACAGGTCGGTGTCGATGCTGCCGGCAATCGCATAGGCCACGCACAACGCGGGCGAAGCAAGGTAGCCGGCAGGGACTTTCGGGTTGACCCGGCCTTCGAAATTGCGGTTGCCCGAGAGCACCACCACGCCTTTCAAGCCCTGCTCGGCGAACGTCTCGACATGGCGTTCGAGGCTGCCGGAATTACCGATGCAGGTCATGCAGCCAAAGCCCGCCAGGTCGAAACCCAGCGCGGCGAAATCCTCCAGCAAGCCGGCGGCTTCCAGGTAATCGGCCACCACCCGTGAGCCTGGCGACAGCGACGTCTTGACCCACGGTTTGCGCGTCAGCCCACGGGCGCGGGCGTTACGGGCGAAGAGCCCGGCCTGGATCATCTGCGCCGGGTTGGCGGTGTTGGTGCAACTGGTGATGGCCGACATCACCACCGCGCCATGGGTGATCGGCACCTGGAATGACGGCTCGAAGAAATCCTGCTTTTGCGCGCATACATGCTGATGAAACGACGCCCCGGCCTGGGCCAGGGACTGGCGCTGATGGGGCTGATGCGGGCCGGCGACACTCGGTTCAACCTGCGCCAGATCCAGCTCGATCAACTCATCGAACACCGGCTCGGGATCGTCGTCCCGGCGCCACAGAGATTGCGCCGACATGTAGGCCGAGACCTTGTTGATCAAGGCCTGCGGGCGCGCACTCAGGGTCAGGTACGCCAGCGTCTCGTCATCAAACGGGAAAAACACCACGGTCGCACCGTATTCCGGCGCCATGTTCGCCACGGTGCCCCGCGCCGCCCAACTCAGGGACGCCAGGCCCGGTCCGGTGAACTCGACAAACTTGCCGACCATGCTGCGCCGGCGCAGCAGTTCAGTCACCGTCAGTGCCAGGTCAGTGGCCGTCACGCCGTCGCGCAACGCATTGGTGACGCGAATGCCCACCACCTGCGGATAAGGAATCGGCACCGGTTCGCCGAGCATCGCCGCCTGCCCTTCCAGCCCGCCAACGCCCCAGCCCAGCACGCCGATGGCATTGATCATCGGCGTGTGGCTGTCGGTGGCGACCATGCAGTCGGGGTGCAACAGCACGTGGCCGTTGCGCGGCGCGCTTTCCCACACCACCTGGGCGATGGACTCCATGTTCATCTGGTGGATGATCCCGGTGCCCGGCGGGATCACCTTGAAGTTATCCAGGCTGGCCTGGGCCCACTTGATAAAACGGTAGCGCTCGCTGTTGCGGCGAAAATCGATGTCCAGGTTGGCATCCACCGCGCCCGCCTCGGCGTAGTGCTCGACGATCACCGAATGGTCGATGGTCAGCACCGCCGGGATCGAGGGGTTCACCGCCCGGGGATCACCGCCCAGTTCGGCCACCACATCGCGCATGCCGGCGAAATCCGCCAGGGCCGGCAGGCACGTGGTGTCGTGGAACATCAGCCGGTTGGGCTGGAACGGCACCTCGCAATCCGGCCCTTCGCCGATGGCCCGCGCCACTACCTGTGGCAACGAAGCCGGGGCGCAGCGGGCAATGTTTTCCAGGAGGATGCGCACGGAATACGGCAGGCGCTGCAGTTGCGCCGGGGTCAGCAACTGGTGCAGGTCGATCCAGGCAAAGCGCTGGCCGTCGATGTCGAGGTGACTGAGATACTCACTCATAGCTGTTTGAATACCCGCTCGATACGCTCAAGGCCCCAGTCCAGTTCTTCGCGGGTAATGGACAACGGCGGTGCGATGCGCAGTACGTTTTCGTGGGTTTCCTTGGTCAGCAGCCCTTCGGCCAGCAGCGCTTCGCAGATGGGCCGCGCATCGCGGTCCAGTTCCACGCCGACCCACAAGCCACGCCCGCGAATCTCGCGGATGGCCGGCGAGTGCATGGCCTTCAGGCGCTCCACCAGGTAGTGGCCCAGTTGCGCGCTGTTATCGATCAAGCCCTCCTCTTCCAGCACCTTCAACGCTTCCAGGCCAATGGCCGCCGCCAACGGGTTGCCGCCGAAGGTCGAGCCGTGGCTGCCGGCGTCGAACAGGTCCATGATCGAATGATCAGCGACGAACGCCGATACCGGCATGATCCCGCCGCCCAGGGCTTTGCCGAGGATCAATGCATCGGGGCGAATGCCTTCGTGCTGGAAGGCAAACCACTTGCCGGTACGGCCCAGGCCGGACTGGATCTCATCGAGGATCAGCAAGGTGTTAGTCTGGTCGCACAGCTGGCGCAGTTCCCGCAGGAAACCCGCGGGCGGCACGCGAATGCCGGCCTCGCCCTGGATCGGCTCGATCAGCACCGCGCAGGTGTCGGCGGTAATGGCCTGGCGGAAACTCTCGATGTCACCGAAGCGCGCCTCGGTGAAACCGTTGCAGAATGGGCCGAAGTCGGCCTTGTAGTCCGCCTCCGACGAGAAGCCGACGATGGTCGAGGTGCGGCCGTGGAAATTGTTGTCGGCCACCACGATGTTGGCCTGATTGGCCGGGATGCCCTTGATCCGGTAGCCCCAGCGTCGCGCCGCCTTGATCGCGGTTTCCACAGCTTCGGCGCCACTGTTCATCGGCAGGGCCGAGTCGAAGCCCGTGATGCGGCACAAGGTCTTGAGGAAGTTGCCCAAGGGTTCGCTGTAGAACGCCCGGGACACCACGCTGATCTTATCGATCTGCGCCACGGCGGCGGCGCGGATGCGCGGGTGGACATGGCCGTGGCTGACGGCGGAATAGGCCGACATCATGTCCAGGTAGCGCTTGTCATCATCGCCAATGGCCCAGACGCCCTCGCCCTTGACGATCACCACCGGCAAGGGGGAATAGTTGTGGGCGCAGAATTGGTTTTCGAGGGTGATTGCCGGGTTGGGGTGCATGGTGGGGATGTCCTGCCGAATAAATAATGAATGAACAACAAAGACCCAATGTGGGAGCGGGCTTGCTCGCGAATGCGGAGGGTCAGCCAACATCTCCGGCGACTGACCCTC
>NZ_JBYSWF010000028.1:0-77212 GCF_058780865.1 Pseudomonas sp. GP01-A4 | reverse complement strand
AATGAGTGTCCGGATCAGCGTGGAATCACTGTCCGGATGCGCGTGGAATGGGTGTCCGAGTCAGCGTGGAATCCGCAGATTATTGGCAGATCACTGTCAATGTGTGCAGAGATATAGCTTTGGAACCATTTCTTGGTCGCTGACGTAAGCGCAGAGGAATGGTATCGAAGACCTTCGACATCCAACGAGCGTTGAATCTGCTTGTGAGTGAGGTGCTTGTTGGGGAATCCGTTGTTTGAACCATCCGCGAAATTCAGCGCTGCAATCGTGATCTCGCTGCAGGAGGGGATGCTTTTCACGTCTCGGCCCGGCAACGCATGAAGAGCAGTCCAGATCGCGGTGGTCGCACAGGCAGCTACGACTTTGTCCTGCTCTTGGAACGCGATCGAGTCTACGTGAAGCTTTATACCAAAGAGGTTGACATCGTAGCGCTTGGAAATCTTCTTTTTGGTTCCTGGGCCGGTACCAGGCTCACCCGTTATTCGAAGGCACGTCTTACCTATGAACGTCTTGCTCAAAGGCTTGATCAGGACGAACCCCAAGTAGCTGCTTTGAAGCACTTCACCAGTCAGATCCTCTGGCTCGATGTCTTGCTGCTGGTCAGCCGTCAGATCTTCTTGCTTGATGCCTAGCATCATTTTGTCGAGCGATTTGTGGTCTAGCTTGCAATTGAAGAAATGAAGTCGGCCACAGACTCCGCCATCGTTACGGAATCGCTTCACGTAGTAGCGGGAGTAGTCTTCAAGGAAGTCGCGGTCTGTGTACCGAGGCTCCAGCAGAATGGACTTTGCACCCAACGAGCTGAGGTAGTTGTACAGGTACTTAACTTGCTCTTTATCGAAGATCTGCAGATATTCGTAGCCAAAGCATTCGCGGATCAAGGCGCTCAACGTTTCGCGCTGAAATTCGGTTACTAGGTATGGAGTCATTGTTCTTCGCGCAAAAAAAAGCAGCCGCGGAGGGCTGCTTTCAGGTTAAGAAATGAGTCAGAGGCTGCAGGTGCGAGCAAGCATCTTGCTGTCTACAGCTTGGGCTTTGGCTTGGCTAGCAAGGATCTTGGTCATCACGATGGTACGGGCTCGTGCCTTACGCAGGCGCTCCTCCGGAGTGGCGCCCAACTCTTTCCTGGCCTTCTCATACAAAAGCTCAACGCTCATTTTCTGTCCCCTTTTTCCCACATTCCTAGTGGTAACGGTCTTGCTACGGTAGTCGCTGACGAGGCTGACGCGGGTGTCACTTACGATGATTCTCGAAGGGTGCGGATTATACGAATCCCCTCGCCTGGTCGTCAGCTTCCTCAAACCCTTGCCGACGGATGGCATCCTTCACGGCTTCGACACAACGTTTTCGTTAACGTTCATCCAACCAAGGCTCTGCTCTTGCAGGTGCCTTACGTCGTTTGGTTCGGATCTCAGAAACATTTAGCTTCTGGCTTTGCGTCGTGTGGATTCGGATCTCAACGCTGCTTAAGGCAGCAGCTAAAGAGCGAGATCCAACGACGAATTTGCGGTATGGATTAAGTATGGCACAAAGGAATTACGTTACGCGATAGGTCTTTGTGACATGTCACACGCTTTCCGGTTAGCTTCACGCATCCATTTCCCCACCAATTTCACTTTCTTCGTTCGCGATTCGATGCTCTAAATGACTTCGCTGTGAGCCTAGCTGAGGCTTTGAGATTTGCCTCCCAATTCGATGTTCAAGCAAGATTAATTCGATGCGAAAAGCCATGCTTGCTTGCATTGAGCCATCACGCCGAGCAAAATCCGCCATCGAAATGGATGTCAGAAGGTACCCGGCGTGTCTCTCTCAGGGATTTTCAGCTCTGCTCATCAACGCAGAAGCTTTCTGCTGGCCAGCGGTGGCCTATTACTTCTTTGCTTTCTGGCCACTCTCTGGATCGCCAATCGCCCTGAGCAATCTCCGTCGCTGGAGACCTTCAACAGCTTTTTAAACTCAGTCGTTGCAAGTGGTGCATTCGCCATTCTCTCGACGCTCTACATCTCATTTTTCGTCGATCCGAACGAAGTGCAAAAAGCAGCAGTCGTACTGCCTCAAGATATTTCGCAGAACCTTGAGAGGATTGTCGCCGATTCGGTTGACTATCAAATCAGCGTACGAACTGGTCGACACTTTCGTGCTAAGACACTTCCCAGACTCCTTGAGCAAGCCAAAAAACACAGACAACCAATTCGCGTCGACGCCATCCTGCTGGACTTCAGGGACGAAGCCATTTGTGAGCAGTACGCCCGGTTCCGGCAAAGCGCCACGTTCGACAGCCACCTGTGGAGCGTTGAGTACGTCCAGTCTGAGGTTTTGGCAACCATCCTCGCTATCGCACGCGCCAAGAATGAGTATCCGCTGTTGCTCAACGTACAACTGTACTTGAGCAAGCGCTTATCTACGTTCCGAATTGAAGGCTCGTCTCAAGAGCTCATCGTCACGCGTGAAGACCCGAAAGATTTTGCCTACAGGTATCATCGTTCTCACCGCGACTACGCGGCATACGCTCATGAGCTAGGACTGATACGCACAGAAGCTTCCAACGTTGACGTCCCCACCAACGTTGCGCCCACCGAAGTGCTTCAAACGATGTTCGGACTAGGCAAAATTGCAGCGACGGTGATAACTGCAGCTGAGCAAGCGGTAGGTGGTCGTTCTCCTTATGCCTAGTAACCTGCCCTTCCTTAACCGGGAGCAACTGGGCACCACATCGACGTCCAACATAAAGGAAGCACTAAGAGCCTGGATCATTGAGACCAAGCCTCATTGCCTCAAGCATCCGCACGGGTTCTACGTCATGTTGTTGAACCGCTCGGACGACGAAGAGTGGCGCCTGCACCTTTGGCCCAGCAGCCACCGCCAAATTAGTGGAATGCCCGCTGGCATCCATCTGCACGATACCCATGTGAGTAGTCGCATTCTCGCCGGCAAACTGACGAACATTCAGTACACCAGCACTCTGCTAGATGCAGGTACGACATCAGGTCATCCTGTGTACGATGTGATCTACAAGGGGGATCGTTACGTTCGTCGAACGACGAACACCCTACGCAAAACGAATGTGAGAGAGGCTGTGAGTGAAACTGAACGGCGCTGTCTACGAGTCGGTGAGTCTTACCGTATCGAGCGCTACACTCTTCATGAAGCCGTCGTTGACCCAGACGTCGCTACATGCACACTGGTTTGCATGCATGATCGTGCAGAGGGGGTAGTTAAGCTGATTGGAATCGATGGTTACCCAGATGAGCTTTCGTTCGTCCGCACAGAGCATGACGGGGCGATTTTCCTGGATTACCTATAAATACCCATACCTGCGAGCAGAGATCACCGCCGCATAAGCATCATCGCTTTCATAAATGCTGAACCTTCCAGCCTTGGTCAATCAGCTTTCGGCAATTCTCCTCGAATAGCGCATCCTCTCCCAACGAGCGCTTACTAATAGCCAAGCAAATCAAGTGCGTCGGTCGAGTCATTGCCACATACATCGCAAGAAGCCGCTGGGTAATACGAACACCAAGCTTTTTGCGCCCATGGCAACACTCACCCACCATCCATGGCACCAAGCTGCCGAGAAACGGCTCGTGACGGAAGGTTTCCAATACCAGCGTCGCGGTGTGCGTCTGCCCCTTGTTTGAGTGGATGGAGCCGAGCTTGATGTCGACCGTCCCGTGATCATGAATACTCCGGTAAGTATTCACTGCCAGCGCGGCCCCTCCCTCCAGAACAATCTCTTGGCTCTCGTCCACCCAGGCCAAGTATTCCCGAGTCGTGTCGGATCGCGCGTTGAGGCCAGAGAGCGCCACAGCGAGGTTGCAAAAACGCTGGGACAGAGTCAGCCAACGGCCTTGGCTAATGAAGTCCGACTTGAAGAGAACCTCAACTATCAGTCGCTGATATTGCTCCAGATCTTTCGGGTCGGTGAAGAGTTGCTGAACCTGTACGTGCTGTCGGGCCCCCACCTTGATCTTTGTGGAAGTGTTCGACAGGTTCACAAGGTGGAGCAATGCGCGCGCTATCTCCTCTACTCCGTGATGCGCTGTATCCCCCTTAGCAAGGTGACGACGGGCTAGGCGCACCCGTTCCACAAGGGTCGAAGGCCTATAGTTAGAACGGCCAGCGTTGCGATCATACGACTCCCAGTAATGCCCAACGGTCTTTGGATAATGCGTAGCGTCTTCATCCTCAGAATTGATGTCCTTATGCGTATAGCCCAACGCAGTGATCAGTGCTTTCTCCAGCAGTGCGCGAGGAAGGTGATCCAGGACAAGCCGACCGTAGGCATTAAGCACGCCGCTACAGTCGCCATCCGGAAAGACGAATATCGTATGAGGTGCCTGGAAATTGCTCTCCCTCCTGCGTAGCCCACAAAGCCTGTCCTCTACTGGGTAGAAGGCAAATGGATCTGCGAGTGATGCGATGGATACGTCGAAGCGAAAGCTGCTTGCGATATCAACCGAGCGAGCCGTATCTGGAAAATCGCTACCCTTGGAGTGAACATCAGAATCAAAGATCGCCTGGTTAGGATCACCCACCCGAGTTACGCAGATACCTGGATTGTCCCTGGGGAAAATCGTGCTCAGGTACTTGTTCTGCATAGCCGAAGTATCCTGCATCTCATCGACAATTACACAGGGAAAGCGATGCATGAGCCCTTGAGCGACGCCTGGTCGCTCTGCCAGTTGAGCCTTACCCAGGACGAAAATTTCGTCATAGCAGAAGTATCCACGCTTGGCAGTCTCTCCCATGGCTAAGGCCATGATCCTATAGGTGGGAGCCTCCTCCCCTGCCGGAAACTTGTTGCCTTTGAGCGGATCGGTGAAGTCAGTGCTGGTCAGTCTCAACTTCTCAGGACTGAACTTATTGAACTCAAACAGTGACCTGATCTTCGACCTGCCCTGATAAGGCATGCAGCTGAAGCGCATCCGATGTGTCAGCTCATCATCGATGGCTGTGAATCGGTGCCCGGCGGAAAGCAGCCACGGTGTGGCAAGAAATCGGCAGACAAACCCATGGATCGTGTCGATGTAATGGGGATAGCTCAACAGGCGCCTTCCCACCTCTGTTTCGCCCAGACGATGTTCAATCTCATGACGTGCGACATTGGTGTGCGATAGCACGCAGATCCCTCGGGTTCTGTTTGTCCATTTGCGTGCGAGAATCGCCAGCTTGGCGACCACCAGGGTCGTCTTGCCACTGCCGGGACACGCAGACACATCCAACGTCTCGCGCGACCTCAGAAAGTTCAGCCGAGGCGCATCAAGCTCCTTGAGCCCCATGAGCTCGACAACCCAGTCGATGTCTTCATCCGTGATCTCGGGCACCAGATCCCGAAACGCGATCACCGAGGATCCTCCGCCTGCTCCAGATTCGTTTCCAAGCGGGAGGTTACATAGGTAATCGCCTCGGTTATGTAAATTGGCAGCGCTTCCTGAATTTGCTCAAGGGGCAGCGCCTTGTAACCGAGACGGCCCTCAAGCAAGTCAACCATATACTGCGCTGTGATCGCCTTGGATGCCTTCTTCTGGTGGAATAGGGCGTAGATGTATGAACACAGATGCTCGTGGGACTCACTTGACTCAGTTAGTGCCTGGAACTCATCGCAGGCATCATGAATAACCTTCGTAGGTGTCTCTCGCTCCTCGTTGAGAGCATCATCATTTTCAGCAAGCCGGGCGGCGATTAGAACCTGCTGTGCAAGCCCCGTGAACGCGAGGTCATACTCAAGCGTCCAATAATCGGCAACGAAGGTTTGAACATTCTGCTCGTCGTTGACCTTGAGTTTCTGACGTCGTTCGGCCAGGCCGGCCAATTGACTTTGCTCGTCATCCCCAAAATGCCTGACCGCCTTCCAGCGACGGAATTTACTTGTCCATCTTGGATCATCGTCATCGTCCACATGCCCGAGGATGACTGGGGCGCAGTTCGGCATCACGTCCATGTCCGCCATGCAGGCAACCGGCAGATGCAATGTCCCTTTATCCGGGTTCGCCCTCTGTAGGATGCGGGAATACCGACCCAAGCCCGTGCTGCCCACGTTCACCACTGATACACCGTGTTTGGTGAAATCCTTGCCCAGGATCTTGGCGATTGCCGGTAGCAGGATTGCTTCACCATCCCCCTCCACGACGAGCACTCCTCGTGCAAAAAAAAGATTCGCCTTGGTAACGTCCAGAAACCGGGCCAGAAACCGGTAGTCACCAGCATCGAGCCTTGTGTGCTGCTTGCCCAGAGAGTAGGCCTTATGGCGATGCATCAGTACCAGGTTGTCCAGGGCGATCTTGGAGCTAAGGTTGGGGCTGTGGGTCGTCAGAATGACCTGCACAGAGCGTGACGAATTTGCAGGCACCGGATCAGCTATTGGCTGATCAGCGGTTTGAGGTTCCTTTGCAACGAGAACGGGCGCGTCTGTGGTTGATACTGCCGCTATCGGAAAGTTGTGCTGCTCAGGAGTATCGGCCCCGTAAGGGATGTTCGGCGCTCCCGAGCCATCAGCTGTCACCGATGGGGTGTAATCAGGGCCCGCAGCAGCGCTCAGAAACTCCATTAGGCGCAGTTGCCTCTGCGGATGCAGGTGAGCTTCAGGTTCTTCGATGAGCAGCAAGGGAAGCCCATCAGGCTCGCGACCCAAGAGTAGTAGCTCACAGGCCATGAACAGCAGATTGTTGGAACCGAGCCCATAGGCTCCCCGAGTTTCACCAGAGTCCTGATCGAGTAAACTGAGCTCAAGACGTTCAAGGATCTGCCGCAGGCGTGCCGACTCCGTCCCGCCTTCTACGAAATTGATCCGGCCATGCAGCTCATCTCCCTCCAGACCCAGATGAGACAGGTAATCGTTGTTGACGGAGTTCTGGGCCTTTCTCACCCCTTCGTGCGAGTTGACCAGGTGCCGGAGGTACTCCGCGAGGCCCGCAAGGCTCAGAGAGGCAGGATCTAGATCCTCTTGCGATCGCTCACTGGTAAAGTCACTACCATTCTTAATGTCGGGAAAATTCTTCAGCACCTGCGACAGGCGAGAACCGCGACCGGACGACATTTCACGCTGTGCATCACGAAGCGGTCTCAGATACGCTGCTGCGAGCAACTGCCTAACATTGACGTCCAGACTTGGGCCCCCACCGTTATGGCCACTACGCACCGCGATATCAACCCAGCGCCGCGCGAGCGTATCGTCATTGAGTCGACGAGCTGTCCAATGGACGTAAACGACAGCCTGCTCGCCGATAAAGGTGACGTACTCTGAAAGCGCACCCTGATCCGCAACCGACATATCGGAGAACTTCGCAACAATCGTGATCTGATGCGCTTGCGATCCTTCCCCAGAAACGTGGAAATCTTCTGGCTGCAAGCGCACGTATTCACCGTCCCGGGTCTGGAGCACTAATCTGAGCGCATCGATGACGGAGGACTTACCTGCGTCGTTCTCACCCACAAGGGCGGTGACGCCTCTGTTGAACTCGATGAACAAACCCTGAGAGTCGGGGCCAAACTGCCGGAAGTTCTGAACCTTGAGTGCTGACAAATACATCCATGTTTTCCTGTCACAAACGGATTCTGGGTACGACGTTCAGCCAATACTACCGGATAGAGCTAATGCATCTCTCAATACAGAAGGTCTAATTTCTGAACGCGCGCTTGGAACTCACCATCTCTTGGCCCTCGAGGTCAGCCAGGTGCTGGCGGTCGTCGCGCGGGGCAAACGCACCATGACGCGAAGTACCATCCAGTCATGAAATGAGATCTACCACGGCCTCATGCCTGTGGAGATAGGTGGCTGGCGACTCACCCTCTTCAATGACTGTGACACCCTGGATTACTGCGAGTATTGCAGGTCGCCTGATGGCCGAGTTGGGACACTTGAACTCTGGCAGCGCGACGGGTCTGATCCTGTCGACCTATTGAGTGCATGGGAGTGCGATCAGCTCGAACGTTTGCTCGCCGCGCTCTGAGCTGTAACCGGAAAAGCCAGGTCTATCGCGTCTCGACGGGGTGCCTTGGGTATGGTCAAGTGTCTGAAAAAAATCAGATCACCTTCACCTCGGATTCCGAGGCCCAGGCTGCTGGATATCGAAAGGCAGGCAACTACAAGTAGTTGTTGCCTGTTGAAAGTCGGCCTCGCAAAACCGAGGCCGTTTCCAATTCGTACCGATTACCCTGATCCATCTAAGTCATGGCCCTTGGGAGCGCCGCTGACTCGCTGCGAGCGTGTGGCTGGAGTTTTAGTTTTTGCTGAGCCCCAAGATCAGGTTAGCCAAACCTATACCAATCTTCAGCAGATCAAGTATCCGGTCAAACCAGAAGCGCTCGCTGGTAACGATACGAGTTGATTCTTGAGAGAGTTTATTTACTGACGATGTGTTGTCGGAGACTTGAGTTACAGGCACACAAACACATTTCAGCTCGCCCTTTTCGGAGCAAGCGGTACAGCCACGACGGTTTTCTGAGGTCATAGGAACGATCCCAATCGAAAAAAGAGAAGGTGGAAATTTTTCGAAGGAGGATTAACGAAGGCGGTGCTTGTATCCGCTGAGTTCTGGGCCGTCCATGAAGAGTGGAACGCGCAGAGTTGCTCGTAGAGAGCGAGCAAGGAGGGCTTTGAGCTTAGCCAGAGCGGCAAGGCAAAACGCTAAAACGCCGATCCAGTATTTGTACTGGCGGGATAATACGGACGATGGGCCAAAGGCATCGAAGGCATTGTCAATCGCTTCCAGTGCCAAGAACGCACGGTCGAGGCTGCAGCTGATCATCCTGTGATCGTGCAAGCCCTCCGCGAGATCAAGAGCGTCAAGCGCAGCCTTAGCCCGTCGAACTGCATGAGTATCAGCCTGAACACTTTCGCGCTCAAGTCTGTCAAATTCAGCCCTCAGCTCTTCGATGACGGCATCAACCTCATAGGCTTCGGCCGGAGGTCGTACTGTTGATAGTTGATCGTCCATACGGATTCTCATTTATTGACACCCATCCAACATAACGAGGCCGTTTGGGAACTTCAACCAGTTTTCTGTCGAATTAACATATCTACAGCTGAAGCTCAGGGTGTTCTGAGAATCCCAGTTGAGCTTTTACTCCTTCAGTGCAAAAACTGCGTTCATGTCACCAATGCTCACGATGACATTCGGCTTGCGAATCATGCCCTTCAGTCGCCTAACGGAGTAACTCACAGCCACGATGGCGAATTGACCATTTTCGAGATCGACGAATTCGATTTCATCCCCTGGTCGCAGGCCAAGAGTAGCCCGTACCTGGACAGGGATGGTGATTTGGCCTTTAGAATTCACAGTAGCAGTAGCCATGAGGATACCTACGCGATTGGGCACTTAAATGATAGCCGAGCGGTGCGGTAGGCTTTAACGTGAAGACGTGAGGTCGAGCCGCTTAAGCCCGAAGGAGCGATAGCCAAAGACGCTCTAGCTCGAAGCTGCACGCCCTCTAACGACTCCGTCAGAGCGTGGCTGTATTCACGTGTCGATGTACCTTGGACAGATCAAAGTTAGGGCATCCATGCTATGAGCATTCAAGCAAAGTTTCATCACCTTCAAGCCATCCAAAACTTGCTCGCGCCATACCGCTATCTGTATTGCGTCGACCTTGAGGCAACCTGCGATGAGGTGGACGAGTCGGAGTCAACAAGACCGCTAATAGTCACGCCCGAACAGATGGAAACGATAGAGATTGGCCTGGTAGTGGTCGATCTGGAATCGCTTGAAATCGTCGACGAATTCCAGCGCTTCGTTCGACCTCAGATCAACCCTACCCTTACTGATTTCTGTAAGAAGCTGACGTCCATTCAACAAGCAGACGTGGACGGTGCCCGAACCTATCGAGAGGTTGGCGACGAGCTACGAATGTTTGCTGTGCGTTATCCAAACGCGGCCTGGACGTCATGGGGTGACTATGACGCAAGACAGCTTGAGCGCGATGCTGGTTTTGCTGGGTGCCCTTCCCTGCTCGAAGGCTTGCCCCATTTCAATGCCAGGAAATGGCATGCAGGCTTATATGACGATCGACCTAAATCACTTAAGCAAACGGTAGAGTCGTTGGGCTTGGTTTGGCAGGGTACCTATCACCGAGGGATAGACGATGCGAGAAATGTGGCTTCCATCGTGAAAGAAATGCTTAGCTAATTGATGAGCCGGGCCCAGCTGCCCGAAGAATCGACCTCCCCGTTGACGTCACTTCCTACCACAGCCTAGTGATGGGCTGCTCCGCCATGACATCCTCGGGGCTCAAGGTGCCGCTTGGAGGTTGCATCAGCATCGACCCTGAGGAATTTCGCGACCAGATCATTGCCGCAAGAGAGCAATACAAAAGCCTGGTGCGGCGGAATGATTAGTTTGACAACAATTAACCAAGTCATGATGTCTTGTTTTTTGCAGGCTTGCTTACTGAATAGTTTTGTTTCCAGAACAGAACGTCATCCAAAAGTAGCCAGCATTTAACTCTAAGCCTATCTCTAAAGTGGTGCATGTGAATGCTATATATTCTAAAGCTTTCCGCCTGCCCATAGTCGTCTGGATTATCTTTGAAAACATCAGAAGGCACGAAAACATCATGGTGAGGAATTTGCTCCAGCATTGAGGCTAACTCTCTTGAGCGAGAGCAAATTTGAATCCAGAAAATCGCGTGTTTTGACGATATTGATGATGCCATGATCGTGCCCTGATCAAGCACGTGCCCAATGTCATTAACGTGCAGGGTTGTCGAGAGAACACTCTCATAACCAGCAACCGTCCTAGCTTCCTCCACAATTTCAGTCAAATTACTCAGATCTAGTATTTTTATATTTTGACGATCTATATTGGAATTCATATGCGGTCTTGATTTATGGACGAAACTCAAGGCAATAGGTGCCAGAATATTATCTAGTGAAAAGTGCGTCTCAGCCAATGCTTTTCTTTTTGGGATTACATCAATAAATATATAGAATATGTACGCCGCAACTATGCTTGCCAAGATGCTACTTGCGATATTTTCAAAGGCAGAAGATGAGAGCGCTGCTACTATGCATGAATTTTCCCACCCAAGCGGCACGGGCAGCTTAATCTGGATTACACACAGCAGCAGGAATGCTAACAGCACTAATAACCCAACATAGCGTTCTTGCAATAATAGAACAAGCCGAATCATTCTAACTCCCTGTAATCAGAAAAGAGCCCCGCAGGGCCCATTTGCACTCAAGCCAACATCATACTGCCAGCACTGCCGGGTTGGCCAGCTGGGTGGATTTATAAGATCCTCAGCTAGCCAATGGATTCCTCCGCAAGGTCATCCGATGTCTGGTGATGCACTGGAATATAGTAATATTTTTTGGTCGTTGCGTACTGATTTTCCAAAATGCTCCTCGGACTCTGAAGATCAAATCTCATGCGATTCATTAGTCCATCTCCTAGGTATCCTTGAATCCCTTGGTCGCTCATTGACATTGCCATGGCTTTCCCGTCAACATGCATTGCTCCTATATCAGCGTTTTTGGGAGGTCGCGCCAAAGTAATCATGCTCGGATACAGTCTTTGTGATAATTCAAAAAAGCCCCTAGTGTTGAGGCAACCCATCACAACGATCTTCCCGTTTATTATCTCCTCAATAAATTCTGTCGGCATATTGAGGGATGGTAAAGGCCTGGCGAGCGCATCAAAGAAACTATCTGTCAGGTTGTATATTGGGTTGCTGCATTTCAACATGCTCATCCATGAGCTAAATCCAACATATGCGAACTCCGGCTCTTTGTACATGCCAATGTAAAGGCATGAATCAATGACGCTTATTGCATATGTGCCACTCTTTCCCAGCCTCTTTCGGCAATCTAAGAGTTCGTCATTGTAGTATTTTATATCGCACTTGGTTTCCGTGATCTTTACTTTTCTGCCCGTTAATTGATCGTATCCCTCATTCGTCTTCAGTGTCGATGAAAGGTTCTTCGCTCGATCAGCCTGATTTTTAGTTCGCTTGTATTGCTGCTTTTCAGATCTAGTAAAATCCTTGGTAAGGATTGTTTCTGCCAGTTTACAGCTAAGTCCTTCTGAGTGCTCCATGATGTCAAGCAACACCTTGCTTTTGCTGCCGCTTTTAACCTCGATGAACGATGTACCTTGACTATTTCTAAGTGCAATGTCTCC
Organism: Pseudomonas sp. GP01-A4; assembly: GCF_058780865.1. Lineage (NCBI taxonomy): Bacteria > Pseudomonadati > Pseudomonadota > Gammaproteobacteria > Pseudomonadales > Pseudomonadaceae > Pseudomonas > Pseudomonas sp. GP01-A4. The sequence goes on along the minus strand of NZ_JBYSWF010000028.1, from coordinate 65,096 downwards.
ATGATGCACGAATGTAGTTAGATCCGCCATGATGGCTATGGTCATAGGGCATTCATTATATTGGTCTATGATCCCTTGGATATCTTCAATATTTTTTATAGAGAGATTATCTCCATGCTTGTTCATCGGCAATCGCCTAATTGTTGATTGCTCATCAAAAAGCATATGCCAAACAATAGAGTCGGCAAACCTGCGAAGCATATTGTTTTCAAGGCTTAGCTTTTTTATCTTCTCAATGGTTTTAGATTTCTCGACTGAGTCCTTCCTTATATGGAAGTCACTTTTCTGCGCTTCGAGCGAGCATATCTCGGACAGGTTTTTACAGACTTCAATTACTATGAGTTTCTGCGCTAGCTTCCAACCGTCATGCACGGCGGCGATGAATTCTTGATAGTTCTCACGGTTTTCGCTCGACGGAATCATTTTGTAGATTCCATTTCCGCGAATTAAGTGCAGAAGCCGAACCATCAGTGCCTTGGTGTCACTCTCTATTAGCATCCCTAGCCGGAGGAAACGTTCAAATCCAGGCGGAGCCTTTATCTTCTCACTATCTTCTGTTTCCTTCATGATCTGTCAGTCTCACTGAGTAAGGGATTTCAAATCGGCGGACATAGATTCAGGTGCTACATAGCAAAAAGGCCCCACTGGGGCCTTCATTTGTACTCAAATAGTCTTACTGAGCCAACCAGGATTCAACCTCATCAGCCCCGTACTCTGACTTCCACTCTTTCAGGATTTTGTGATTGCCGCCCTTAGTTTCAACGACTTCTCCTGAATGCGGGTTCTTGTAGATTTTGACCTGGCGTGGCTTGCGGGTGCCTGCCTTGGATTCTGTGGCAGCAGGAGCGCTGCGCGATGCTTGAGGGTCAAGTATGGCGATGACGTTGCGCAGGCTGTAGCCGTACTCGCCCAACAGGTTGCGAAGCTTCTGCTCGAACTCGATTTCGCGTTTCAGGCCATCATCATTTTTCAGGGTTTCGAGCTCGGCAAGTTGAGCTGCGAGCTGCTGCTCAAGGGCACGGAATTCTGCGAGACGAGACATTTGACGCTCCTGTAAGGTATTGGGCCATTATCCGGTGATGGTCAAGGCCAAGTCTAGCAATCACCAAGCTGAAAAGGAGCTTCAATGCACCTAGTAATGCTCGACACCTGCGTCTGGCTTGATATGTCATCACAAAAGGCCGAGCTTCCTATGCTTACAGCCCTGGAGCACTTAGTCCAGAATGATGCAATCAAGATCTTGCTGCCCGACCTGGTACGCATGGAGTATGAGCGAAACAAGGACAGGGTTATCGAAGCGACACGTAAACGCCTCGCTAACGAGTTCCGGGTGGTGAAAGGTGTGATTGAGTCATTCGGTGGTGATGGGAAAGAAGCTGCGCTCGACACCTTGGATGACGTGAATCAAAGGTTGCCAATCCTCTCTGAAGCGACTCAAGTAACGGTGAACCGTGTTCTGAATCCGTCCGACGGCAAAATGAGCATCACAGAATAGAGGCAGTTTGAAGCGCTCCGCACGGCTAACTCGGAGCGCTGATGATTCAAACACTAAGAGACCTAGCAAGCGACCTATCAGAGGTCTGACAGAACGCGGGGCTGAGCTTGTCCTGGATGGCGCTCCACTCTTCGATCGAGATCAGCACAGCGCTCCTTCGCTCACCATCGATGAAAATCGGTTTACGAGTCGTGATTACCTTTCGAGCAACTCATCGAAATTGTTCTTCGCTCGAATAGCCGTCCAGCGTTCTTCCATTGCCATGCTGTCATGCCTCCGCATCCATAGAGATCAAGCACTCGGCCTTGGATCAGATGCGAGGCGTTCACCTGACCGAAGCAATTCAAGAAAACTACGTCGCCCCCCCCCGCGCTTGAAGCTACCAATGATGTAATGTCCTTCCCGCGTTTCCAAAAGCCAGAAACGTCCCTCTTTCCACGCGCTCTGAATTTTTTCTGTGCGAATGATCCCGCCATTGGCTGTTCGGTAGGCGTCGTCTTGCGGAAAGTGGTCGAAGGACACGCCAAGACACCTGTCCTCGATGATCACCACATCGCTGATAAAAGCCGTTATGGCTACTGTGTATTTCTGAAGACTCGCTTGTACAAGACGGCTCAGCTGGAAGTCACTGAGATACTTACTATGAAATTCCACTTCGATGATTTCAGGCATCCGGCCATCTCCAAATGACTCAAGTAGTATTTTGCGCCAGTCATTGCTCAATCCGCTTTCATAGAAAAAGCAGCACGTATGCTGGCGTTTTTTCTTAGGCCCGATCCCAGCAGGAGGTAGACCGTACTCTTGGTTTCAAACATGCAGTCTTCCGTGAATGATTTTCCGAAATTGCTGCGTACCCACATCTGTGGCTGGAAGCGCCCTTTACTGTCCAAGACGACTTCGTGAGCGAAAAGTGTCGCGGGAAGTAGACCAAGCCCGCTTAGCTTTTCTTTCTCATTTGAGTTAACCGTGAGGTCGATTAGAATCCATTGCCGCACCACACAGAAGGCTTTGCGAGGGAAAACTTTTGCGGACAACGCAGTCAGCTCATCTTGGGTGCCTTGCCAGCCAGGTATCTCCTCCCCTGCGCCGTAGAGCAGCTGTGAGATTTCTTCTAACGTAACCATGTAATTTTCTCGAATTCGTACGCAGCGAAATTCCGTTCGCAGAGGTTCTTCGCTGAAAGACGGCTCATCAAATCTCGATCAGAAAATCCGGATCGAACCCAGTCTGTTGATTTGGATATCCGCGAGGATTTGAAACGACTCGGCATCCATGCTTTAAGAAATCCGCTGCAATGTGGGTATGTCCATAAACCCAAAGATCCGCCTTGCCCAGAAGCTCCGGCCAATCGTTGGCGTAGGCTGCGATCAGGTGTACGGGAAGATCATCACCTACGTAATCCAACACCGGCGCATGGTGAGTTACTACAACGGTTTTGCCGTCAAATGGCTTGTTCAGTTCCTGTGTGAGCCAGGCATAAGCCGCTTTAGATTTAGCTATCAGGTCATCGGGACGAAGGCGTCGGTAACTCTCATTTGTTCTGATGACGGTGTAATCATTCATCCATTCCCAAGCGACGCGTTTTGCCGCAACAACATCTCCCGTCGATGAGAAATCTGTCCACGCCGTCGTGACCAAAAACCGGGTTTGGTTCAGGATCAAAACTTCATTTTCAAGGACATGGACATGTGGCGCTGCGGCGTCCTTCATTTTTTGAAACGTGCGCTCGGTGTGGCCGCCGTAGTACTCATGATTTCCGCAGACGTAGATCACAGGGCACTGGAATGTGTCGTTCGCCCAAACCACGCCGCGCGATTTGATATCAATATCGCCGGCCAGGATGACAACGTCCGCATCACTTGGGGCGGGCTCGAACCGAGCGAACTCAATGTGCAGATCTGAATAGATTTGGGCCTTCATGGATTAACCAGCTTGTGCTGTTGTCGTGCAGAGCGACTCACTTGTCTCTAACACTGCGTAACCGTGGTCGACGTGGGATAGTTGGTGCAATGGAAGTGCTTCCCGGCAGCGGTCGTGGCGTCGTAAATCATTCGAATATTGTTGAGCAAGCCTGCGTCGCTGACATCAAGAGAACTACTGTAGATTGCTCCGCTATCGACTTTATGAAGCAGTACGTACTCACCGTTTTTGTCGCAGCCGACCATCACACTGATCAACTTTTCCATGCGTTCTAAAGGACTCCCATTCATGCAAGGGGGAGTCACAACCTGAACCCCCTCAATCATGAGCTCTGTGCTTCGCTGAGAGAGCAGGTGGGCCAGCATCGAAGGGTCTGATGGCATCAATTTTTTGAACCGAGCCCTAGCTCCTTCACAAATGCGGAAGCGAACGTGATACCAGAAATCCTCGGGGTCTCGCTCGACCATCCGCCAAGCCGTGCGGCCAGGCCCTGGGAAGCCTGGTAAGCCGACCATACAAGACTCATCTGAAATAAACATGGAGCAGGTTTCCTGGTTTTGCGGTGCGTCGAATCGACCGACGTTGGCAGAGATCAAGCTCAAACATTTTGGCAATACATAGCTATTGTTTGTATGAGGTAGCGGCTCCGGCTGAGAGTCAACGAGTCGTGTCCAGATCCGTTTGCCCCGAATCTTTGAGACAGGTCTACGTCCTGCAGCGGGATCGCGCTGCTTAAACAAAAACCCGTTAAGGCAAAGTCCCATCCAAGTAAATATATAGATTTGTATGGGTCTACGCAATCGCGGCATACCGTCCTGCTTTGAGGGGAGTCAGGATGTTGCTTCGCAACGCGTATGCGGCAGTATTACAGTTGCTAAGGGCTCGACTGGGTCTGACGCAGCACGATATTGCTATAGCAGTAGCGCCATCGCACGTAAGCCAGCTTGAAGCGGTCAAAACGTCAGCAACGCTTGAGGTCAGCCAAGAGCTTGCAAAAGCGCTCAATCTGCATCCTGTATCTTTGCTAACGCTCGTTCACGCTGCCAAAGATCAGAAGACTGCCAGAGACGTTCTTCTATTAGCCATGGAGGAGTTGAACGCTATCGAACTGCTCGATGCCTCCCTCCCTGCTCAGCCTGAGAAGCTCCCTCACCCGCAGACCGTGGCAGCAGAGAGAAAATGGGAAGCAGTCCAGGAGCTTAAAAAGGAGGGACGCAGCCAAGCAGAGGTGATAGAGATTTTGGGACTACCGAAATCAACAGTCGGTCGACTTTGGCACAAGGATATTTCGTAGAGACAATTTGCTAACAGAGACGCCGCTGCGAGAGCCGACATGTCACCGACTCCAGACTGGGCGTCTGATATATCAAATGATCTGCCCTAGGCATTCAGCTGCGTGAAGAATTCAATCACGCATCGCTTTTTCGAACGTATGGGCGTGATACGAACAGAGTCCTCCATTCTCCTGATCGTCCTGTCCCAATCCTTCCTCACATACCCAACATTCGGTGTAATCGAGCTCAGCTGAGCACCATAGGCATGTCTGCTCAAAGCTCACGAAAGTTGCACGATCACATTGATAGCAGTTTTCGACGCTGGGCTCCTCTCCATCGCGAGGATCGTACTCATGGGCCTTGTTAAGCGCTTCGACCATCAACGGGCCAATTAGAGCCCCGTGGCCGCACGCAAGACACGTGTATCGAAAACAATCGTCGTTGTGCTCTACCAGCTCTCCCAAATCCAACGAGTCTTGCGAAGGCATTAGCAACGAGGAGGCACACTCCTCGCATTGGCACTCATCAAGCCAAGGCTCCATCCCCTTTGGAACCCCTACATCATTCCAAGCCTCTTTGCATTGCCTGCTCGTATCCACAAAGAATTTGTGGTGCAGCAACATGATTTGCCAGGCCTCGGCCAGAATTTCAGCCGGTGGCTCCTGCAATTGGGTTTGAATAAAGTCTCGAAGCACAGGGAATAGCTCAGCCACGAAATCCGCCACCTCACCCAATGTATTGGCAGGGTGCAGATGCTCTAGGTGATTACGACATTTCTGCAGCTTGTTGATGACGTCCCAGTCGACCTCAATATCGAACGCTTCAAAGCGTTTTTGGATCGTTGCAACATCAATGGTTGTGGGCTTGAACTTGCCCGCCGGCAACCATTCGACCCCGCGCGATCCATCGCTTTGAGGCAGAACCTCAGGAGGTATGAAAATTAGGGCGGCAGCATCAGCGGGATCATCGACGCAAGTGGCGATCTTGTACTTGAAAAGCAAAAGTACGCCAGCGAATAGATTCCGTATCGCAGAGAGGGCTCGCGTAGGATCTCCCCCTTCTTCTGGCTGACGTAGGCACCGCTCGAAATCCTCGACGCCCAATCGAATCGACGTCAAAGCATTCTCACGAAGTTTTTCTGCATCAAGCTCGGGGATTAAACGTTGTTGAACCACTTGGTAATACTCCTGATCCAAACCGCGCTATCAGCATAGTCAATAAGCCTAGGTACCTCGCGGTTTCGCCCTTGCGGTAGCTTCTGCGATCAAGGGGTCATCAGGCCAAAAATGCTTGGGATATCTGCCTTTAAGGTCTTTCTTGACCTCGTCATAGGTCGACTTCCAGAAGTTTGCTAAATCCTGGGTGACTTGCACAGGACGTCGCGCTGGCGATAACAAATGGAGCTTGAGTACCTGCCGTCCGTTGGCAATTCGCGGTGTGTCTGCAAGGCCGAACAACTCCTGGAGTCTCACAGCCAATACGGGAGGTCGCTCGCTGTAGTCGATTCGAATATTCGATCCGGAGGGCACAGAGATCGTCTGAGGCGCCTGTGTTTCGAGTTGCTGCGGCAAAGGCCAGGGCAAAAAGGTGCGCAGAATCGATGGAAGATCAATCTGCCCAAAGTGGCTGAGCCTGGTTACCTTCGTGATGTAGGGAGCAAGCCACTTCCCTAGAGATTCCAGAAGCACCTGGTCACGAAGATCTGGCCAATCACTTGTGCTCCCCTTCTCCAAATCCAGATCCCGCAAAAGCGCCACACGCGCTTGCCACTGGCGCAACTCTGGAGTCCAAGGTAAGAGCTCAATTCCCTTGCGCCGGATGTAATTGATCAACGCTTGGACGCGAGCTTCTTCATCAAGGTTTGCCAGAGGCGCAGAGGAAAGAACCAACTCCCCGACTTTCAACTGCCGCTCCGCTCTAAGCACACCTTCTCGCTCATCCCAATCCAGCTCATCTACCTGACGGACTTGCTCCTTCAGAACGGATTTGAACAGCCCCTCATCGAAGTCCGCCGCCAAATAAATACGCTCTTCACGCTGGCCTTGGCGACTACCTAGATCAGCGATCACCAACCATGAATGCTTCATCAGCACATCGCTTTCGGTAAATATGGCTGCACGGCCATTGGCGAGACGATACTCAGCACCACCAGGGCGACGTTGTTGAGCGACACGGTCGGGGTATGCCAGGGCCAATAGAGCTCCCACCCACCGAGAGTGCTCAGGATCAGTCACCGGATTGACAATGGGGCCGCGCAGATAAGAACGGTATTGCTTGGCAAGCTGCCTAGCACGTTGCGCACCGCCTTGCTCGGAACGCTCGGCACGCTGGTCTCCAGAGACGATTGCAAGGCGACTGTGGATATCCGCACCGGCGCCACGCTGGATATCACGCTCCCCCAGTACAGCGGCGATATCGCATGCGAGATGTCCAAGGCCGAACGCATGACCTCGCAGAAGCAGATGGGCTATGCGCGGATGCGCAGGCAATTCCGCCATATCTTGCCCGTGCTTCGTGAGTTTCCAATCATGACTCAGAGCCCCCAAGCGAACTAGAAGGTCACAAGCCTGGGAGTAGGCAGCGGCAGGCGGAACATCCAACCATTTGAGATCAGTGGGCTGCACGCCCCATCTGGACAGCTGCAGAGCGAGTCCAGCAAGGTCGGCCTGCTGTACCTCTGGAGTACCGTAGCCTGGCAGTTGATCATGCTGGGTCTCTGACCACAGGCGATAACAAACACCAGGCTCGAGACGACCCGCACGTCCCGCTCGTTGAGTCGCGCTCGCTTTCGATATCCGCTGTGTGTCCAATCTGGTCATCCCGCTGCGCGGGTCGAACCTAGGCACACGCTCGAGCCCCGAATCGATTACTACTCGAACACCTTCGATAGTCACGCTGGTCTCAGCGATGTTAGTCGCAAGGACAACCTTTCGCTTTCCTGCAGGAGGTGGATAAATCGCCGCTCGTTGTGCAGTTAGCTCGAGCTCTCCATGCAAAGGGCACAACAGAACGTCTTCTCGATCACCCAAGCGATCTTTCAGAGACTGATGCACTCGTCGAATTTCTGCCTGCCCAGGTAGAAACACCAAGAGACTTCCACCTTGGTCTTCCAGAGCATCCAAGCATGTCGAAACCACACGCTGATCAAGATAATCGCCTGATTGATAAGGAGCTCCCCAGATCGTCGTGACCGGGTACATACGGCCTTCACTGGTGACAATGGGGGCATCGTCGAGCAATCGAGAGAGCCGCTCACCTTCCAGCGTTGCGGACATCAGCAACACTTTAAGAGAGACATCGTCTCGTAGCATCTCGCGCCCATTAAGAGTCAGCGCCAAGGCCAAATCTGCATCAAGATTTCGGAGATGGAATTCATCGAAGATGACCAGGCCCACGCCTTCAAGTGACGGATCCTCCTGCAGCCTGCGGGCAAGAATCCCTTCGGTCACGACCTCGATACGAGTTTTCGGCCCTACCTTGCTCTCAAGCCGAATACGGTAGCCAACCGTCTCTCCGACTTTTTCGCCAAGCTCACTTGCCATACGTTCCGCAGCAGCGCGGGCAGCGAGACGTCGAGGCTCAAGCATCACGATGGTCTGCCCTTTAAGCCACTCTTCACCAAGAAGCGCAAGCGGCACTCGCGTGGTTTTACCGGCTCCGGGAGGCGCTTGTAGAACGACCTCATTGCGATCATTCAACGCGTCTAGAAGGGCCGGTAAGGCGGCATCGATTGGCAACGTACTCATGCTGACTCCGAACATTAGAACGCAAGTATACGGTGGTCAGTGAATACGGTGCATGGATTACCGGGTGTCGGGTGGATGCAGCTTCAATGACCTAACTTATGTGGTTTGGCGACGTTTAGATCCGTGCTTGATCTCACTCACATTGTTAAACTTCTTCACTTCGACTTCCAAGAATCGAACCCTTTCGACGAGTTGGACGTTCTGTGTCATGACCTGATAAAGCTGCTCTTGGACGATTTCAAGCTCGCTACGAGCCTTGTCCACCTTTTCATTTGCACGCTTAATCTGCTGCGCCTTAGAGGCACTCGCAGTTCCAAAACTGGTTCGGAAAGCCTCAATCTGCGCAATGAGCGGCTTATGAGTGGGCCGATTTTTCTTCAAATAGCCTCGATCAAAACCCGCTTCGAAGCTGACGATTCCTGCAGTGATCTTGGAAGGGTCTAGCCCCACATGAACCGCGAGGTTAGGTTTGCCCACTTTCAGACGCTCGAAAGCGTCCTCACAAGCTTTAATTCCACTACCTGCCATTTCAATAGACCTCGTGTACAGGAATGAATTGCTGGTGAAATTTCTTCAAGCTGAGCAACTCGGCCTCAATTACTTGATATTCGCCCGAACCAGGCTCGTACAGAGCCAGATCTGCTTCATCATCGGCAATTGCACTCTCAAGCTTATCTTGCTCGAGGATTCCATCCTTGCAACTCAAGCAGGGGGTGATCTCGCCTAGAAGAAAAGTCTCGCACTTACCGGTTTTGGTACACGCACCCAAAAAGGTTGGCCGATAAGAAATCTTTCCATCTTCAGCTTGTTTTTCAGTTTCTTCTCTCAGATCCACGAGATGAATACCACCCTTAGCCATTTTCTCACGCTGGTTAGAGATGTAACTACCTACGCCTCCGAATAGCGGAGCTTCATCACCGAACGCATGAGATAGCAAGTCATAGGCAATATTCATAGGAACGCCTGTTTGATATTCAAAGAGGACATGGTTTTTTGGCAAAACAAAATCACCTAACTTTTCATCGTAGTAGCCAAAAATTGTTTTCAGCCTCTCGAAATTGTTCGCATAATATCGCGTCATCTGAGTGGACAGATGCTTAAACTGTTTGCGAAGGCTCGGAAGGGAAATGAATCCAGTGCTGCTTCCGTAAAATGCCAATGAGCGGCGAAACTGGTGACTGGTAAGCCGCCAAGGCACCCCAACTTTAAAACGATCATCGCCTGCAAAATCACGAGTGGGATCGCTGGCTTGCAATTCTTCAAGGTCATTTGGTTGAATGATGTAACGGGTCAGTAGAAACTGGGGTTTGGATACCTCGTTCCAACTCGACACACCAATTTTTGTATCTGCCCTATTGATGATCGCAGGATTGAGAAATAGCGGCATATCCTCGTGATTCACGCCGAACAGATGCGAGATTGCACGACAAATGGCGCGGGCAATTTCGACAGCACGGACGACCTCATCTGTAGCTAACCAAGCCGCGGTCTTTCGGTATCCAGTGAATTTTGTCGTACTAGAAATTACATTCACGATCATCGGCTTATCACGAACCGTGCCTTCGTCATCTTCAGTAGCGGAAACAACCTCCTCCTCTCCAAGGCATTTATAAGGCAACCGCATCACTTCTTGATCACGCATACCCGTGTAAACGTGTATTACCGTTTTCAAAATCCACTGAATCTTCAAGACAGCCGATGACAGAACGCCCCTCCCCTCGCAGGATAAGTCACCAGTAAAAACCTTTTTAAGCTTATGATTTTTTACTGCCTGGTCAAACTCGGGCTGAAAAAAAATTGTATCTTTGTTGATCACTTTCTGATGGTTGATGGTGTATGCATAGCCTTCATGCTCAAAACACTTTAAGAATCGCTCTATCGGGTTTTTATGGATATATAGCACATCCATCCTGTCTCCCAATGAGTTAATAACATCAAGATAAATACGAGTGGGGATCACAGGGTGTTGCTGAGCTTTTTCATCCCCACCGAAATCGAGGTCAAAAACACCGTGAAGTTTGTAACCTAGCCGAGCCTCACCAATGGCGACCATGTGGGAGATTAGGGCACCCGTCAATTTTCGTTGAGTTCCGCCTATCTCATCCTTGTCCATCCAATGCCGGTACGCACTCAGGTATGCCGGATTACTGAACAACTCCTCCAGACTAATAACGCCTACTAAAGGATTGTCCTTGAAGCCGTAACAAAAACGTGCGGCGGTACGCAACGTCATGAAATACTGATAAAGCATACTCGCACTAATCCGGCCCAATTGGCCGCTATCGACGTAGAAAAGCAAACAAAACAACAGATACCGCACCTCTTGAATAAGCGGTTCCTGATCAGCGAAAGGCTTTTCAAAAATTTTATCAAAACCAATTGCAGAAATTGTATTTGCCTTTAATCGGATGGGATTTAGATCCCATCTAATCCCACCATATGTAGCCGTGACCTTTCCATCCGCAGTCCGACAGATAACAAAATCATCAGATGGCCTCCAAGTAGGATCGACTGGGATAAGCGCTGCTGCTTCAAAATTGAGAATACCGTTGTCCAGGTTTTCAAAGAACTCGGCCATTAAATATAAATTCCCATTTTCTCATAACGCTGGAGGCGACTTTCCCAGAACGGAGTCAGTTTTCCCAAGTCAAAAACTTTTTTCCTCATTATTTTTACCAAATCAGCGGACGCATCCGATCTCTCAGAAATCGCATCGAGAATAGCGTCTATCCGAATTGCCACGTCCTTAAACGTTTCTTCCGAATACTCAAAATTCGGTGCATTCTCCCTGATTACCTCGATCACATATTGGAAACTCATCAGCTTCTGGATGTCAGTCTCATCAGAGTGCACAACATAGTGAATACAGAACAAACATCCATACTGTGTTTTGCAATCGGGCTCAATCGCAACGACGGGAATGTCTTTGCTTGGGTTATTCATCTCGTCGCAGTGACCAACCGCGATTGGGGTTACCCCTTTGTGGTCTGAGTTTTTGACTCTTTCGGCAGCTTTCTTCACTGCAGCCCAGTAATTTGCGAATTCTGCTTTCTGATTGGTTTTGGTTATACCGGAGTATGACTGAGCATTTGTGCGTTCACTGTGATTCATTACCGCACTCACCAACAGCGGGGAGTGTTTTAAATGCTGTAGCGTCAGGCTTTTAAACTTCCGAACCAGCTGTGGAGGAATATTCTTCGAATCCTCAGGAACAAAAACGCCTTGAAGTTGATTATAAAACTTGGTTGAGAATCTACTTTCAAGCGGTACGAACTCAGCGGAGGAACGCCCCGATCTATCCAGCACATTGAAAAATAGATATTCACACTCGCAGCCATCAAGAATCCAATCTCTAAACTTCAGATATTCACGCAGGAGTTGCATGCCCGGCCCCCTTCCGATGGGATACGTAACTTTCAATCCCTTCGCTCTTAACTTTGTAGCAGTTAGTTCTTTTTTTAATGGGGATTTCACGAGCTCGATTGCATCATCGTAGAGAAACTTGATCACCTCGCCCGAGTTCGCACCTACAACAAGATTTATCAGGCATGCAAAAGCTCTCATCGCGAAAGCAGCTATTTTCATTCTGAACGGATGATGGGAGTCGGCATTGCAACTATCGATAAGTTTTTGGGCACGGTCAAGAGTTTCGCGATGATCTGGCAAACGTGTTTTGGGTTTGGCCTGTCTCAGCTCTTCAAGCGTTAAGAGCCGACCGTCGCGATAATTATACGCCGAAAAACCATACTCAACCTCTGAATAGGGCGTAATATACCTTCCATTACCAGGAAAAAAATGAGTACGATATTCCTTGGTTTCAAATTGCATTGGGAATGGAGCTACGCCCACTAAGAATCTAGAAAAAGTCAGCGCAATGTTCAAAACGATATCGATGTACTTTTTTACATCATCATCCTCAGGAGGTTCCAAACCTTCTTTTCTCGCTTTTATGCGCGAAACTCCGGCTACGATATATTCGTAATCGTTTGGAAATTGGAGTTGAAGCGTCCGCTTTAAAGCTTGCTGTCGTTGCTGACCGGTTAAGGGAGCCATACCTGCTGGTTTGAGAACCTCTTGAAAGAGATAGTTCGTATAATCTAAATATGAAACCCTGGCCGCCTCGGGATTACAATATACGTCGCTATGCCCGTTGGCGTCACACCAAGCAATGCCGTAATCAACGTACTTAAAATCTGTTTCGATGCTTTTGTGCGTTAGCCCCCTAACATAATAGCCATCTAGTAGAGCGACTATGAGATTTTTTCTACTGTTAATGAGAGAATCAGGGTTGACCGAATATCCACCGGTGAGTTTATCAATTCGCCCTCGAACGGTGTAGGCGCAGACGCCTATATCGAATGGGCTAACTCGATGAGAAAGCTTTAAAGCTAGAAATTCTGGATGCAGAATATCTGCTTGGTTACCCATATGCGATAAATCAATAACTTGAATTCCTCTAGCCTTTATATTATTTGACATTATTATCAACTAAAAACAAATCACTGTAAGTGGAAAGTTTGAACAAGGCATTTTCATAATCCTCCTGAGCGAGAATCTTCTCAGGAATCATTGTAAAGAGCTTCAGGTAGTTCTCCGTCGTCTCTCGACGCTCATGGTGCAAGCGCGATTGTATGATCGAAATTTCGTCACCAGGCTGCAAGCTTCCATCCTTAAGTCTTGGCGTTAAACGCTGATATAGCTGATAAGCGAATGTAGCTCGCAGCCAGTGATAAGTGAAATCCTTTGGAAATTCCGTGGAAGCACTTTGCATGATCTTCTTTTTTAAAGTATCGGTCACCGCACCCAGCGGCCTAAACTTGGCAAAAGGATAGCGAGGGTCGGTAGATGCCATGTAATAGCAATTGTTTTGCTCCGACAGAAATACGTACATCTCATCTTCTGCTATTGCTTCAAGTTCCGGGTATTTCATCGCATAAGCAGCTTGAAACTTTTGCCGACGTCTTTTTGCATACGGGCTTCTGACGTATGTTATCAAATCGTCAGCTAGTTGCTTGGGAACGTGCAGGATGTGAGGCTTGCTATTTTTGGTGTCAATCCCCGTTCCTGGCCCTGCGTTTAGAAGATACGACCCGTCGGATTGAAGCTTGCTTTTTTGCAGAGCCTCTACATGCTTTACCCGAAGAGTTAATACGGTTTGCTTTCTGGCCCCCGTCATTACTGCCGATAGTATGATCAGGCGTTCTTGAGCGCTCCAATTATCTAACTCGATAATATCGATGAGCTGCGCAAGCTGCACGTTTGCTAGAGGTCTTAAGCATTCACCTTCATCGTCTACAAACCCCATCGGCACATTTTTTATTTTATTATAGCCTTGGGTTTGGCTTCTTTTCTCTACCGTAATTTGTGTCGCTATTCCGTACTTATTTTCAATATAAAAATTTATCTCACGAACGGTATCAACACGTTCAATATCAATTTCATGCCAGTTGTTCGATACAAACTTGTAAAAGTTATAAACAACCCCGGTATACTGGTTAGCCACCTGCGCACCGCGTTCCGGCATGTCTATCAGGTGGCGATGATACCGATAGGTTGGTCTTTGAGTTATCCGTTTTCCCGAAAAATCAAGCCAATCAATATTGTTGCTTTCGCAAAAAATCAGATAATCAAGCAGACGGCTTGCTTTACGCCTTGCCTCATCTGTTGGGCGACTTTTCGAGTGCTTGTCCCTGACAAGATTAAGTATGTATGAGTTAGCTTCAATCCAAGGCTCACCATTGCGATGAAACAGAAACGGCAGATTGAAAATACTTCGAGATATTGCGTCACCGAGCAACTCGTTTGCTTGGTAGCCATGAACTGAACTATCGACGCCATTGATTGTGACAGGCAATGAACCAGCTGGCTCTTGACCGAAATGAAGATCCGCAAAAGCTTCACGAACTTGCGGTATTACAACCAACCGGCCTACATGAGCCAGATTTTCGAAAGCGGCCACCAAGACCCCCCACCCCAACAGAAGTGTCAATGATGAACGTTAAGCGATTGATTTTAAAGAAAAATGTCAATCTTTGTTCGTTGCGTGATTAAGCTACTTGGAGAACGTTGCGTGATAGCTTGGGATATCGCCCCTTCAAATCCTTCTTCACCTCGGCGTAAGTACTGCGCCAGAAGTTCGCCAGGTCCTGCGTCACCTGCACGGGCCGTCTGGCCGGCGACAACAGGTGCAGCTTGACCACCTGCCGCCCGCCGGCGATCCGCGGCGTATCCGCCAGCCCGAACAATTCCTGCAAGCGCACCGCCAGAATCGGCGGCTGCTCGCTGTAGTCCAGCCGCACCGACGAGCCCGACGGCACCTTCAGATGGTGCGGCGCCAGCTCGTCCAACCGCGCCGGCAACGGCCACGGCAGCAGGTTATGCTGGAAGCTGGAAATATCCAGACTGGCGAAATGGCTCAGGCGCGACACCTTGCCCAGGTACGGCATCAACCAGTGTTCCAGGCTGGCAAGTAAGGCGCTGTCGCTGACATCCGGCCATTCACTGGCCTTGCCGCTATCCAGACCACGCAGCAGCATCACCCGCGCCTGCCATTGGCGCAGCTCCGGGGTCCAGGGCAGCAGTTCCAGGCCTTTGCGCCGCACCAGGTTAACCAGCGCCTGGCTGCGGGCGGATTCGTCGAGGCCGGTCAGCGGCTCGCGGCTGAGCACCAGTTCGCCGACCTTGCGCTGGCGTTCGGCCCGCAGCACGCCTTCGCGCTCATCCCAGTCAAGCTGGTCGACATTGCGCACCTGCTCGGCCAATACCGAATCAAACAACGCCGGATCAAAATCCGCCGCGAGGTAAATCCGTTCTTCACGCTGGCCCTGGCGGCTGCCCAGATCGGCGATCACCAGCCAGGGTTGCTTCATCAGGCTGTCGGCTTCGGCGAACAACGCGGCACGGCCGTTGGCGAGGCGGTATTCGGCACCGCCCGCCCGCCGTTGCTGGGCGACGCGGTCCGGGTAGGCCAGCGCCAGCAACGCGCCGAGCCAGCGCGGATGATCGGGATCAGCCACCGGCTGCTCTGCCTTGCCTCTTAAATAGCCACGGTATTGCCGCGCCAGTTGGCGGGCACGCTGCACACCGCCCTGGGTGCCACGGGCCTTTTCTTCACCGGATAACAGGGCCAGGCGGCTGTGCAAATCCGCACCGGCACCACGCAGGATATCGCGCTCACCCAACAGTGCCGCCACGTCACAGGCCATGCTCGCCAGGCCCAGATCCTGACCACGCAGCAGCAAATGAGCGATTCGCGGGTGCGCCGGCAACCCGGCCATTTTCTGGCCGTGGGCGGTCAGCTTGGTATCGCTCAACGCTCCGAGGCGCTCGAGCAAATCCTGGGCCTGTGCATAAGCCGCGGTGGGCGGAACGTCGAGCCATACCAACTGAGTAGGCGCCACGCCCCAGCGGCCCAATTGCAGGGCCAAACCGGAAAGATCCGCCGAGAGAATTTCCGCACTGGAATACGCCGCCAGCCCTTCATGCTGGTCCTCGGACCACAACCGATAACACACCCCCGGCTCCAGTCGCCCTGCCCGGCCGGCACGCTGGGTGGCGCTGGCGCGGGAGATGCGCTGGGTGTCGAGACGGGTCATGCCGCTGCCCGGGTCGAAACGCGGGACCCGCGCCAACCCGGCGTCGATCACCACGCGCACGCCGTTGATGGTCAGGCTGGTCTCGGCAATGTTGGTGGCCAGCACCACTTTGCGCTTGCCGGCGGGCGCCGGGTCGATGGCGGCGCGCTGGGCGGCCAGGTCCAGTTCGCCGTGCAGCGGGCATAGCAGCACCTCGGGGTTATCGCCCAGCGCGTCAGCCAATTGCTGATTAACCCGACGAATCTCGGCCTGCCCCGGCAGGAACACCAGCACGCTGCCGGCTTCATCATGCAGGGCTTCAAGGATGGTCTGCACCAACCGTGGCTCGATAAATTCGCCGGGCTGGAATGGCCGGCCCCAGCGCATCTGCACCGGGTACATGCGCCCTTCGCTGCGCAGGATCGGCGCGTCGTCCAGCAAACCGGCCAGGCGTTCGCCTTCCAGGGTGGCGGACATCAGCAGGATCTTCAGTGGCTGCTCGTCGCGAAACAGGTCTCGACCATTAAGACTAAGGGCCAGCGCCAGATCGGCGTCCAGGCTACGTTCGTGGAACTCGTCGAAGATCAACAAACCCACGCCGTCGAGTGCCGGGTCATCCTGCAGGCGCCGAGTGAGGATGCCTTCGGTGACTACTTCAATACGGGTGTTGGGGCCGACCTTACTGTCCAGGCGAATGCGGTAGCCAACGGTTTCGCCGACCTTTTCTCCCAACTCGCTGGCCAGCCTTTCTGCCGCTGCACGGGCGGCCAGGCGGCGGGGCTCGAGCATCAGGATGGTTTGCCCGGCCAGCCAGGGTTCATTCAACAGCGCCAATGGCACCCGTGTGGTTTTACCGGCGCCGGGCGGTGCTTCGAGCACGGCTTCATGGCGCGTCGCCAGGGCGTCACGCAGGGCAGGTAAAACATCATCGATTGGCAACGAATTCATACTGGCTCCAAAGCAGAGCGGCGAGTATAACGGCGAACTGCCGGGTGTCGGTGGTGGTCTCAACGACACGGCCCCGTACTGACTGGAATGCGGTCAAAGGTGGGAGCGGGCTTGCCTGCGATAGCGGTGTGTCAGCCAACACACCTGAAACTGAACCACCGCCATCGCAGGCAAGCCAGCCCCCACACTTGATCATCGTCGCCTTGTAGACTGGCTTATAGTCACTTTCATTATGTTCAAGGAGAGTCCCATGCGTGTTGCTTCCCGTGTCATCGGCGGTGTTCTGGCCGTCACCCTGCTGAGCCAGTTGACGGCCTGCGGCTCGATTTTCTACCCCGACCGCCGGGGCCAGATCGACGGCAAGATCGACCCGGCAATTGCCGTGCTCGATGCGGTCGGCCTGCTGTTCTACGTGATCCCGGGCCTGATCGCCTTTGGTGTCGACTTCGCCACCGGCGCGATTTACTTCGAGCCTGGCAAGACCGCCCAGGTGGCCCCGGAAAAACTCCAGCAAGCCATCGGCGCCGACGGCAAGGTCGACAACGCCAAGCTGCAAACCATCATCCAGAAAGAAACCGGGCGCAATCTGCCGCTGGACGACCCGCGCATGATCCAGTTCAAGGGCAGCGTGCAACAACTCGCCACCCTGGGCCTGCAACCCGCCGCTTAAGGACTGACCCGCCCCATGACCACCAGTCCCGAACACGCCCGGCTGTTGCGCCTGGCCACCCGCGCTTCCGTCGGCGTGGCCTGTGTGCTGATTGTGACCAAGGCCATCGCCTGGTGGCTCAGCGGCTCGGTGAGCATGCTCGCCGGGCTGACCGACTCGCTGCTCGACGGCGTTACCTCGCTGCTCAACTTGCTGGCCGTGCACTACGCGTTGCGCCCGGCGGATGACGATCATCGTTATGGCCATGGCAAGGCGGAATCCCTGTCGGGCATGGCCCAGGCGTTGTTCATCGCCGGCAGTGCGGTGTTGATCGCCTTCCAGGCGTTCCAGCGTTTGCAGCATCCGGAACCTGTGGGCGCGCCATGGCTGAGTATTGGCGTGATCGTTCTGTCCCTGGCGTTGACGGCGGCGCTGCTGATCCTGCAATACCGGGTGATCCGCGAAACCGGCTCCAACGCCATCCGCGCCGACTCGCTGCACTATCGCTCAGACATGATGCTCAACGGCAGCATCCTGGTGGCGCTGGTGCTGGCGGCGTTTGGTTTTCATCAGGTGGACGCCTGGTTCGGCCTGGGCATCGCGGCCTACATTTTGTGGAGCGCCATCCAGATCGCCCGGGAAAGTTTTTCGGTGCTGATGGACGAGGAACTGCCGCTGGATGTCAGCCAGCACATGCTGGAACTGGCGTGCAGCGTGCCCGGTGTATTGGGTGCCCATGACCTGCGCACGCGGATTTCCGGCAGCCACTGGTTCGTGCAGTTGCACCTGGAGTTACCGGGGGAATTGAGTTTGTCCGTGGCCCACGGCATCAGCGACCAGGCCGCCGATGCCATCCACAAAGCCTACCCGCGAGCCGAAGTGCTGGTGCACGCCGACCCGCAGGAAGTGGTCAAGGGCGCGAAGGCCTAGTACTGCACCTGATACCCGCGACTGCTCAGGCAGTTGCCCTGGGCCTGGCGGTAGGTTTGCACCACGGCCGGGTCGGGGGCGTAGGTGACGGTCCTTGGGTCAAAGCCACTTTGCTGCACCGCCCAGCGATAGCAGTCGTAACCGTCCTGCTGGACCTGCGCCGGTGACTGGCCGTTGGCCGGGTAAGCCACCACGTCATAACCATTGCCCTGGGGCACGGGTTGCGGCGCTGGCGCGGCGGGTGGCGGCTGCACCACAACGTACTGCTGGCTGCTTTCTTCGTAGGTGTAATAGGCACCGGCGGCGAGGAAGAACAGCGCACTGCCCACCCACACTTCCCGCGCGTAGTCGGGCAGGTATTGCACGCGAATCCCGTAAGGCGGCGTCACGACGACATAGCGCGGGCCTTGTGGGCGATACCAGTAGCCACCCGAGAAGAAGTAGTCCTGGCCGCGATACGGCACGCGGTAATTGCGGTCGGGGAAGCGATCGACGATATAACCCGGACGGTATTGCGGGCCGGGCCCCCAGCCATTGCCGTGCCCGTCGGGGCGACCTGGCCAGCGGTGATCGTTGGGGTGGTTATTGCCACCGCCGTTACCCCCGTTGAAGCCGGGCCGGCCCGGGCCACCCTGGCCGCCATTGCCGGCCTGCCAATGCTGGTTGCCGTCGTTGCGACGCGGGATGTCCTGGTAATTGCCCTGACGCGGTTCCTGGGTCTGGCGCACGGTATCCGGGCGA
This sequence comes from Pseudomonas sp. GP01-A4, assembly GCF_058780865.1. Lineage (NCBI taxonomy): Bacteria > Pseudomonadati > Pseudomonadota > Gammaproteobacteria > Pseudomonadales > Pseudomonadaceae > Pseudomonas > Pseudomonas sp. GP01-A4. Next base: position 45,819 of record NZ_JBYSWF010000028.1, on the reverse strand, counting down.
CCCTGGATCGGCAGGTTATTGGCCGGCTGCGGCGCCGGGTGCGGCGGTTGCTGCTGGTTGCCTTGTGGACGACCTTGCCACTGGCCACCCCCATTCGGGCGCTCGACATTCTGGTTCTGCGGCCGTGGCTGATTGTTTTCGAAATGCTGATTCTGCGGACGCGGCTGATTGTTCTCGGGCCGAGGGGCTTCAGGACGCGGTTGATTATTTTGTGGTCGCGGTTGGTTGTTCTGCGGCCGAGGCTGATTATTGCCTGGATGCCCTTCCGGGCCTCTTTCATGCTGACCACCGCCTTCCTGGCGTGGCGGGTCGTCGGCCATCACTTGCGCACCAACGCTCATCATCAGCAAACCAACACCTGCCAAACGCCAGATGCGCTTCATGCTATTCCTCACTGCGGATTAGGGCCTACACGTAAGACTGGAAAACCGGGGCCCGGTTCTGCGAGAGGTTATCAGTCACGAGAACTATTTTCGCAGGCAATAAAAAGGGGCGACCCGTCGGTCGCCCCTTGAGAACTTCGTCCTGGCTCAACGCTTTTGACGTTGGCTCACCTCACGCCGTCTTGTGGACAGTGTGCAGCCCGGGGGCCGGGGCAACCCTGTGGGGTTGGCGGCCGCAGCCGGCCTTATTGGCGGGCTGCAGTGGACTGTATGTCCGGGCAGTGATTCTGTTGATAACTCTACGCCTCGGCCTCGGGCAGATGATTGCGAAGATTGCGTCAATAAACAGTGCTTGCGCAATTTTTAACCCTGGATAGATAATTCACCGCAATAGTTACGACAAAGGCCAGCCCCATGAGCAAACTTGACCGATACGACCTGAGTATTTTGGCGGAATTGCAGCGCGACGCGAGGATCTCCAACCAGGAGTTGGCCGAGCGCATCGGCCTGTCGCCTTCGCCGTGCTCACGCCGGGTCAAGCAACTCGAAGACGACGGCTACATCGCCCGCCAGGTCGCCTTGCTCGACCGCAAGATGCTCGGCCTGAGTCTCACGGCCTACGTGCTGATCGGCATGGACCGACACACCCCCGAACGTTTCGAGAACTTCGAAGCGGCCATCCGCACCTTGCCGCAAGTGCTGGAATGCAGCCTGGTGACCGGGATGGACGCCGACTATCAGCTGAAAGTGGTGGTGCCAGACATGGATCACTACCAGAAGCTGCTGCTGGGCCACCTGACCCGCATCGAAGGCGTCACCAGCGTGCGCTCAAGCTTTGTGCTGAACCAGGTGCTCAACAGCACCGAGCTGCCGCTGACCCACCTGCGCACTTAAGACCAGCGCGGAACAAATGTGGGAGCGGGCTTGCTCGCGAATGCGGTGTGCCAGGCACCGAATGTGCTGACTGATCCACCGCATTCGCGAGCAAGCCCGCTCCCACATTTTGACTGTGTTCCCGCAGGGTGGTAAGTCTGCGGCAGACCGACGCAGGTCAATGTCGCGCCGATTGCCCTGGCGTATAATCGGCGCCCTGCCCCAGCCGGAAACGACCCGATGAACTCGATTGATCCCGCCGTGTTTGAAGAATGGATGATGACCGGCCTGGTCAGCATCCTGATCATTTTCATGGGCTTTATCGTCTGGGACCTGGCGAAGAAATCCAAGGCCGGGCGCTTTGGCTCGATGATCCTGTTCTTCGTGCTGGGCCTGGGCGTTGCCGCGTTCATCATCAAGAGCGTGGTGATCGGCCTGATCGAGTCCGGCGCCTTATAAGCGCGCCGGCACTTCTTTCCATTGGCCTTGGTCCAGGCCGTCGATTGACCAGTCACCAATCCGCACCCGCACCAGACGCAGCGTCGGCAACCCCACCGCCGCCGTCATGCGCCGCACCTGGCGGTTACGCCCTTCACGAATCACCAGCTCCAGCCAATGGGTCGGCACGCTCTTGCGAAACCGCACCGGCGGGTTGCGTGGCCACAGTTGTGGCTCGTCCAGTTGCCGGGCTTCGGCGGGCAGGGTCATGCCGTCATTGAGCTCCACACCGTCGCGCAGGCGTTGCAGCTGTTCCTCGGTCGGTTCGCCTTCCACTTGCACCCAATAGGTTTTCGCCAGCTTGTGCTTGGGGTCCGCGATACGCGCCTGCAATTGGCCGTCGTTGGTCAGCAGCAACAGGCCTTCACTGTCACGGTCCAGGCGCCCGGCCGGGTAAATGCCGGGGATGTCGATGAAATCCTTGAGGGTCGCCCGCCCGCCTTCATCGCTGAATTGGGTCAGCACATCGAAGGGTTTATTGAACAGGATCAACTTGGGATCGGCCGGTGGCGCCTTGGCGACACGACGCGGGGCTGACGAGGTTTGCGGACTTTTCACACCGGGGCGGCGGGAAACAGGACGGGCAGGACGGGACATGGCAAAGGAACATCTAACGGTCAGGACCGACAATGCTAGTGGCCTGACCGTTAAATAACCATCCCAACCGTTTAGCGGAACGGCGGCTCGTCGAAGCTGCGCAGTTTGCGCGAGTGCAGCGAGTTGAGTTCGGTGCGCAACAGATCCACCGCCTCGATGCCGATCTTCAAGTGCTGGCTGACCGCACGCTCGTAGAACGCGTTGGCCGATCCCGGCAGCTTGATCTCGCTGTGCAGCGGTTTATCCGACACACACAGCAACGTGCCGTACGGCACCCGCAGGCGGTAGCCCTGGGCGGCGATGGTACCGCTTTCCATGTCCACGGCCACGGCGCGGGACAGGTTGATCAGCGGACGTTCCTGGGCCCAGCGCAGCTCCCAGTTGCGGTCGTCGTAGGTCAGCACGGTGCCGGTGCGCAGGCGTTTTTTCAGCTCTTCGCCTTTCTCGCCGGTGACGTTGGCCGCGGCTTGCTGCAAGGCCATCTGCACTTCGGCCAGGGCCGGGATCGGAATGTTCGGCGGCACTACCCGGTCGAGAATCCCGTCGCGACGCATGTAGGCGTGAGCCAGCACGTAGTCACCGATGGTCTGGGATTGGCGCAGCCCGCCGCAGTGACCAATCATCAGCCAGCAATGCGGACGCAATACGGCGAGGTGGTCGGTGATGTTCTTGGCATTGGACGGGCCAACGCCGATGTTCACCAGGGTCACACCATGGCCGTCGCTCGCCTGCAAGTGGTAGGCCGGCATCTGATAACGGTGCCAGACCACGCCGGCAGCAATGGCAGACGCTTCGCCGTGGTCCATGCTCTTGTCGATGATCACATTGCCCGGCAGCACCATGCGGATAAAGCGCGGGTCGCTGCGCAACTGTTCCAGGCCATGCACGATGAACTGGTCAACGTAGCGGTGGTAGTTGGTCAGCAAAATCCACGGCTGCACATGGCGCCAGTCGCTGCCGGTGTAGTGCACCAGGCGGCGCAGGGAGAAGTCGACGCGGGCGGCATCGAACAATGCCAATGGCAGCGGGTCGGTGTTTTCCCAGTCGTACAGCCCGTCGGCGATGCCATCGGTGGCGGCAGACAGGTCGGTACTCGGGAACACCCGCGCCAGCGTGGCGGCAGTTACACCGGAGCCGGCCAGTTCGTCACCCTGCTCCACCACGTACGGGTAGGGAATGTTCTGCTGGCTGACGCCCACTTCCACCGTCACGGTGAAGTCGTGCATCAACGGCACCAGTTGCTCCAGCAGGTATTTGCGGAAGGCCGACGGATGGGTGACGGTGACGCTGTAGGTCCCCGGCAACTGAACCTTGGCATACGCCCGGGTGGTCTGTGGGACTTCGCCCTGCACCAGGTAGGTCAGGCGCAGTTCCGGGTAGCGAAACATCGCACGTTGTTCAGCGTCGGGTTCGACGCGGTCTTTGAGGTAGCGCTTGAGGGCTTGATTGAGCGCGCCAGTGGCACGCTCATGGAGAGCCGCCAGCCGATCCACGGCTTCTTCGGCGGTTTGAACGACAACAAAAGCTTCGGTCACGGTAAGCATCCTGTGTTCTGACTTGCAGGCCTTCATCTTGCCTGTATCCCTGGCGCACTGGAACACCGGAATTGGAATGCGATCAATAATGTGGGAGCGGCGGTGCGACGATTCGACTTGCTCGCGAAAGCGGTAGGTCAGTCAGCACATGTATTGGCTGATCCACCGCCTTCGCGAGCAAGCCCGCTCCCACATTTTGACCGTGTTTGTTCAGGAAAAAGGAGGTGTCGAGCGCGCGACAATCGCTTCCACATTCACACCCCGCGGCAAGGTGCCATAGACCCGGCCCGACGACTCACCCAGTCGGCTGGCGATAAAGCCATCACTCACACTGGCATTGCCCGCCTCCAGCAGCAGCTTGGCCTGCAACGCCACCGCGATGTCCTCGGTGAGTTGGCGGGCACGGTACTGGATGTCCTGAGTGTCCATGAACGCCGACTTCAACTGCTCGATATGCCGCGCCAGGTGCTTGTGGCCATGACCATCCCCCAGCTCGACAAACAGCGCCTCCAATACGCCCGGTTCTTTGGACAGGGCCCGCAGCACATCCAGGCACTGCACATTGCCGGAACCTTCCCACGTCGAGTTGACCGGCGCCTCACGGTACAAGCGCGGCAGGATACTGTCCTCGACATACCCCGCACCGCCCATGCACTCGGCGGCTTCGTTGATCATCGCGGGCGCGCGCTTGCAGATCCAGTACTTGCCCACCGCCGTCACCAGCCGGGCGAATTTGGCTTCCTGTTCGTTATCCAGATGGTCCAGCGCGCGCCCCATGCGCATGCTCAAGGCCAGGGACGCCTCGCTTTCCAGGGCCAGGTCGGCCAGTACGTTCTGCATCAACGGTTGCTCGCTGAGCACCCGGCCACCTACCAGGCGGTGAGCGCAATGATGGCTGGCCTGGGTCAGCGCCTGGCGCATCAGGGCGCTGGAGCCGACCATGCAATCGAAGCGGGTCATCGCCACCATCTCGATGATGGTCGGTACGCCGCGCCCTTCTTCACCGATCATCCAGGCCAGCGCGCCACGAAACTCCACTTCGCTGGAAGCGTTGGAGCAGTTGCCGAGCTTGTTTTTCAGGCGCTGGATGTAGAACTCGTTGCGGGTGTCATCCGGGCGGTGCCGGGGCAGCAGGAAACAGGTCAGGCCCTTGTCGGTCTGGGCCAGGGTGAGGAAGCCATCGCACATCGGCGCGGAGCAGAACCACTTGTGCCCCACCAGCTCATACGCCTGGCCCGGGCCGCCGGCGCCCACCGGGTAAGCGCGGGTGGTGTTGGCGCGCACGTCGGTGCCACCCTGTTTCTCGGTCATGGCCATGCCGATGGTGGCGCCGGCCTTGTGGGCGATGCCGACGTTGCGCGGGTCGTATTCGGTGGCGAGGATTTTCGGCAGCCAGGTTTCAGCCAGGTCTGGCTGCAGGCGCAGGGCCGGGACGCAGGCGAACGTCATGGTCAGCGGGCAGCCGGTACCGGCTTCGGCCTGGCTGTGCAGGTAGGTCATCGCCGCGCGGGCCACATGGGCGCCGGATTGCGGATGGGCCCACGGCAACGACGGCAGGCCGTGTTCGACGGCGGTGCGCATCAGTTCGTGGTAGGCCGGATGAAACTCCACCAGGTCGATGCGATGGCCAAACCGGTCATGGCTGTTGAACACCGGTTTGTTCTGGTTGGCCAGGAACCCGGCTTCCATCAGCGGCCCGCCCGCCAGCGCACCATAGGTGTCGATGCGCTGCTCGGCCCAGCCGGCGCCGAAGCGTCGGGACCAGTCTTGCAGCGGCAAGTCGATACGGTACAGGTTGGTGCCGTCCAGGGACGGTGGCTGGTTGGTGACGTCGTGGGTTTCGGCGAACTGGTGCAGGTTCATGACAGGCCTCCTGAAAAAAGGCCACGTTCATTGAGGCCTGAATTTCAGTTAAGCACCGTCACCCGGGTTAAAAAAGTGGCATAAACGCCTAATTTGCGGCGCTTTCACCCTCAACCATATGCAACAACCGCAGTTGCAGCACCCGTTGCAGGGCCTCGAAACGTACCGGCTTGGCCACTCGGTCGGTGATACCCACGCCGTGGCAGCGCTCGCGTTCCGGGGCTTGTAACGAGGTGCTCAAGGCGATCACCGGCAGCTCACCACAACCGGGCAACGCACGGATCTGGCAGCACAGCGAAAAGCCGCCCTCGGGCACATCCAGCAACACTGCGTCGAAGGTTTGACTCTGCAGCAACGCCAGGGCGGCCGGCCCATTGTCGACGGTTTTCACCCGATAACCGAGCTTGAGCAACATGCCGCGCACCACCAGTTGCGCCACGCTGTTGTCGTCCACCAGCAGCACCGTGCACTCCTGCGGCGTGCGTTGCGCCTGCGGTACTCGCCGCACGGCAGCGAGTTCGGGCTGGACGGGGCTGACCGCAAGCTCCAGCTGGAAGCGACTGCCGCGCCGCGGCTCGGAATTGTGGGTGAGGCGCCCACCGAGCAACTCGATCAATTGCCGGCAGATCGCCAGGCCGATGCCCATGCCGCCGTATTGACGAGTGGTCGAGCCATCGAGCTGGAAGAAGCGCTGATACAGGGTCGCCTCATCGAGGTAGGCGAAGCCGATGCCGGTGTCAGTGACAATGAAGGTCAGGCGCAGCGTTCCATCCGCCTGGGGTACACCGACCACCCGTACACGCACCGAGCCCTCGTGAGTGAACTTGAAGGCATTGTCCAACAGGCAATCCAGGCATTGCGCCAGCTTGCCAGGATCACCGTTGATGCGGTCCGGCAGGTCTTCTGCCAGATCAATGGAGAACGCCAACCCCTTGTTCTGGGCGCTGGCCGCGAACTGCTGGCGCAAGGTGTCGAGCAGCCCACGCAGGCTGAACACTTGGGGTTGCGGGCTGAGGCGCCCGGCCTGCAATTCGGTGAGGGTGAGGATGCCGTTGACCATGCGCATCATCTCGCGGGCCGCACCGGAGGCGGTTTGATGGTACTGCGCGAGGTCGCCTGGCAGCGGCTCGGTCTGCATCAATTCCAGGGAGCCGATCACACCGTTCATCGGCGTGCGCAGCTCGTGGGTCAAGGTGGCGAGGAATTCATCCTTGAGCTGGTTGCTGTGAGCCAGTTGCGTGTTGAGCACTTCGAGTTTCTGGCTGGCGTCGAACAGGATTTGCGCCTGTTGCTCGCGCATCGAATTGATCCGGTCGGCCAGCGCCAGGGACAGCAAGGCCACTTCCAGTGCCGAGCCGATCTGGCTGGCGTACATCGTGAGGAACACATTGGGCAGGTAGCCCAGCACCATCATCGTATTGACTACACCGCCCAGCAGGAACGCGGTCCAGGCGATGATGAAGTATCGCGCCATGCGCTGGCCGCAATACCAGGCCTTGATGGCCGCGACGAAGATGGTCACGGTAAAGACCAGCGCCAGGGCGGTGGCCAGGCGCAGCGCCAGCGCATAACTGGTGAACAATGCCAGCACCATCACCACCCCGCCGCTGACCGCCAGGGCCAGCAACAGCCGGTTGATCCAGCGACTGTAAAGCGCGGTGTGCAGGAAACTGCGGGCAAACAGGCTGCCGAACAGCGCCGCCGAACCGATCAGGAAGGGCACCGCCGCGTTCGCCCACCACGGGTTATTCGGCCAGAAATACTGCACGGCGACGCCGTTCACCGACAGCTGATACAGGCCGAACGAGGCGATATAGAGGATGTAATAGAGGTAGCTGGTGTCGCGCACGCTCAGGTAGATGAACAGGTTGTAGATCAGCATGCCGAGCAACACGCCGTAGATCACACCCAGCACGTACAGGCGCAATGGCTGTTCTTCGAGGTACGCGGTGGTGGACCAGAGGGTCAGCGGTGCCTGGATCGAGCCCTGGCTTTGCAGGCGCAGGTACAGGGTTTCCTGCTGGCCAGGGACGAAGTCGAGCTTGAACAGGTAGTTGCTCTGGCGGATTTCGCGGCTGGAAAACGGCAGGATGCTGCCGGTGCGCGACACCAGTCGATAGTTGCCGACACTGTCAGGCTCGTACAGCTCCAGTTGGTTCAGCGGCGGGTAAGCCAGTTCCAGCAGCCAGCGGCGCGGGGCATCCGGGCGCTGTGCGCGGTAATGCAAATCGACCTTGAGCCAGAACACCGAGCGCGAATAGCCGGCATTCAATGTGGCTTTGTCGTGGGTCTTGAAACGACTGGCGAGGACCGGCGAGCTGATATCGCCAATGGTCAGGGCGCCACTGGGGTCCTCAAGGACTTGCATCACTTGGCCCAGGGGCAACCGCGTGGTGGTCTCGTTGAACTCGACTGCGCCGGCCAGCATCGGCAGCCCGGTCAACAGTAACATCAGCAAATAGCGCATAGAGCCCCAGCGTGACCTGTCCGGTTATGTCAAAAGCCTCCATTCCTTTTGAGCAGACGTAAACCGGCGATACAGTTATTGGTTTGAATCCACTCTAGCATAGCCATTACAGGCCAAAAGACACCATTGAAATAATTTTTTGAAAGGCTCTAGAGCGGGCATTACAGGGCATTTGACCTGTATTTCACGATGATAGCAAACAGCCACTTCCGCCGTCCCCTCCGCTAAAAATTCAACCATCGCCCGACAGCCACCCAAAAAGCGTTTGGTGGTAAGCTCGCGCACCATGAATATCTACAGCTCTCGCCCCGTTGTCCTCTGTCTCTCCGGCCATGATCCCAGTGGTGGCGCCGGCTTGCAGGCAGATATCGAAGCCCTGCTCGCCCAGGGCTGTCATGCGGCCCCGGCCGTCACCGCGCTGACTGTGCAGAACACCGTCAACGTCAGCGATTTCCGCGTGCTGGATCGCGAGTGGGTGCTGGCCCAGGCCAACGCCGTGCTCGGTGACTCCGAAGTGGCCGCGGTGAAACTGGGCATGCTCGGTTCCCTGGAGATGGTCGACACCGTGGTCGAACTGCTCAAGGCGCACCCGCATTTGCCGGTGGTCTGCGACCCGGTGCTGCGTGCCGGCGGCGGTGGCAGCCTGGGCAAGGACGAGGTCGGCTACGCCATGCGCGAGCGGCTGTTGCCGCTGTCGCTGATCGCCACCCCCAACCTGCCTGAAGCACGCATCCTCGCCGAATTGCCCGAGGGCACGGCGGACGAATGCGCAGCGAAACTGCTGCCGTTCATCAAGCACCTGCTGATCACCGGCGGCCATGGCGACGAGCACGAAGTGCACAACCGCCTCTACAGCCGCGACGGCACGCACCAGACCTTTACCTGCCAGCGCCTGCCCGGCAGCTACCACGGTTCGGGCTGCACCCTGGCCAGCGCGCTGGCCGGTCGGTTGGCACAAGGCGAAGGGTTGGTCAGCGCGGTGCAATCGGCCCTCAACTACACTTGGCGCACCCTGCGTGACGCTGAACAACTCGGCCAGGGGCAATTCGTGCCTCGTCGTCTGCCGTTGGATTTCTGCTCGTAACACCAAGAGGCCTGCCCGATGAAACTACGTGGCCTTTATGCCATTACCGACAGCCAACTGTTGGCCGGCAAGTTCCTGGCCTACGTCGAAGCGGCGTTGGACGGTGGCGTGACCCTGCTGCAATACCGCGATAAAAGCAGCGACGAAGCGCGCCGCCTGCGGGAAGCCGAAAAACTGCGGGAGCTGTGCTCGCGCTACAAGACCCAACTGATCATCAACGATGACGCCGAACTGGCCGCACGCCTCGGCGTCGGCGTGCACCTGGGCCAGACCGACGGCCCGCTGACCCCGGCCCGTGCGCTGCTCGGTTCCAAGGCGATCATCGGCTCCACCTGCCACAGCCAGATCGAACTGGCCGAGCAGGCTGCCCGCGAAGGTGCCAGTTATGTCGCCTTCGGCCGCTTCTTCAATTCCAACACCAAGCCCGGCGCGCCGGCAGCCACCGTTGAACTGCTGGCCCAGGCGCGCGCGCGGTTGCACCTGCCGATCTGCGTGATCGGCGGCATCACCCTGGAAAATGCCAAACCGCTGGTGGCCCACGGTGCCGACTTGCTGGCAGTGGTCCACGGCCTGTTTGGTGCCGACAGCCCCCAGGAAGTCACGCGCCGCGCCCGCGCTTTCAACGATCTTCTAAAATCTTGAATTCAGAGAACATGATCATGTCCCGTTCCGAAACCCTGTTTGCCAATGCCCAGAAACACATCCCCGGCGGTGTGAACTCTCCCGTGCGAGCGTTCAAGAGCGTTGGCGGCACCCCACTGTTCTTCAAGCATGCCGAAGGCGCCTACGTCACCGACGAAGATGACAAGCGCTACGTCGACTACGTGGGTTCGTGGGGCCCGATGATCCTCGGCCACAGCCATCCGGAAGTACTGGACGCGGTGCGCCAGCAGCTGCAACACGGCCTTTCCTATGGCGCACCGACCGCCATGGAAACCGAGATGGCTGACCTGGTGTGCTCCATCGTGCCCTCCATGGAGATGGTGCGGATGGTCAGCTCCGGCACCGAAGCCACCATGAGCGCGATTCGCCTGGCCCGTGGGTTTACCGGCCGCGACAGCATCATCAAGTTCGAAGGCTGCTACCACGGCCACTCCGACAGCCTGCTGGTCAAGGCCGGTTCCGGTGCGCTGACCCAAGGCGTACCGAGCTCCGCCGGGGTGCCGGCCGCGTTTGCCAAACATACCCTGACCCTGCCGTTCAACGACATCGCTGCCGTCGAGCAGATGCTCAGCGAAGTCGGCCAGGAAGTGGCGTGCATCATCGTCGAGCCGGTGGCCGGCAACATGAACTGCGTGCCGCCGGCGCCGGGCTTCCTGGAAGGCCTGCGGGAACAGTGCGACAAGCACGGCGTAGTGCTGATTTTTGATGAAGTGATGACCGGCTTCCGCGTTGCCCTCGGCGGCGCCCAGGCTTACTACGGCGTCACGCCGGACCTGAGCACCTTCGGCAAGATCATCGGCGGCGGCATGCCGGTGGGCTGCTTCGGCGGCAAGCGCGAAATCATGCAGCACATCGCGCCGCTGGGCCCGGTGTACCAGGCAGGCACCCTGTCGGGTAACCCGCTGGCCATGGCCGCCGGCCTGACCACCCTGCGCCTGATCAGCCGCCCGGGCTTCCATGCCGAGCTGACCGACTACACCACTCGCCTGCTGGACGGCCTGCAACAGCGCGCCGATGCCGCCGGCATTCCGTTCGTGACCACCCAGGCGGGCGGCATGTTCGGCCTGTACTTCAGCGGCGCCGACGACATCGTCACCTTCGACGACGTGATGGGCAGCGATGCCGACCTGTTCAAGCGCTTCTTCCACCTGATGCTGGAAGGGGGCGTGTACCTGGCACCGAGCGCCTTTGAGGCCGGCTTCACCTCGATCGCCCATGGCGACGCCGAGCTGAAACTGACCCTCGATGCTGCCGAACGCGCCTTCGCCGCCTTGAAATAAGCGGATCAAAAATCAGGCGCCGCCCCTGGCGGCGTCAGATTTGCTACTTTGCTTACAGACATTTCCGTCTTTTTTCGAGAATTCACCTGCAATCCGGCAGATAACTTGCCCACGCAGCAGAAAAACGAGTAAAGACTTTGTAAGCAGGTGCCTGCTTATTTCATAATGCGCGCTTATTGGATCCCCCCGTGGGTCCCGCGCCCCGTCAGAGGTAAGTCGATTCCCATGAAACGCACCGGCCGCACCCTGGTTCTGGGCTGCCTGTTGCTCCTTCAGCCGCTGCTGGCGTATGCCCAGGCAGGCGGCAACTCGTTGTTAATCCCAGCGATGGGTCGTTGCACCCTCAATACCCAGCCGGAAAGCCAGGCCGAGGCCCTGAGCGCGTGCCAGAAACAGGCCGATGGCGGGGATGCGCAGGCGCAATACGAGTTGGGCGAGTACTTCTACGACAGTAAAAACCCCGCACGCGACCTCAACAAAGCCTTGAGCTACTTCGAGAAAGCCTCGTTGCAGGGCCACGCGCAGGCGCAATTCCAGCTGGGCACCATGTTTTTCCACGGCGAAGGCGTACCGGCCAATAACGTCCAGGCGTACATCGTGCTGAAAATGGCAGCGGTGAACGGCGCCGAAGATGCACTGGACACGGCCGACGAAGTGGCCGAACACATGCAGCGCGACGAACTGGAAGTGGCTACCCAAGTGCTGGGACAGATTTTCCGCAACTACCTGCAGGAACTGCAGAGCGCAGATGGCAGCTCGCCGTTTTCCCCGCTGCCCTGAGTTTTGTAGCGCCTTTACTACCGCCTTCGCGAGCAAGCCCGCTCCCACATTCGACTGTATTCCAAAGGTGGAACTCGGTCGAATGTGAGAGCGGGCTTGCTCGCGAAGGGGTCGGCGCGGTGTTAAGCCTTACTTCTCAGGCATCGGCATCGGAAACGGCATGACATTGCTCATGCCCCGGGCCTCGCTGATTTTCGGCGTGCCCAGGCGCTCGACTTCGTCGATGCGCACGATCGAATGCATCGGCACAAAACTGCGCACCACGCCTTCGAACTGAGCCTTGAGTTTTTCCTCGCCCGGGTCGACGACCAGCTGTGTGCGCTCGCCAAAGACGAACTCTTCCACTTCCAGGAAGCCCCACAGATCACTTTGATAGATCTGCTTGGCGTACATTTCGAACACCTGGCCCTGGTTAAGGAAAATCACCTTGTAGATTGGAGCTTCACGTTTGGTCATGGTGGGCGGGTAACACATCGGGGGATTTAAAAGAGGGCGCGAACTATAGCATGGCGTCCGATGCACAGTGCTAGGAACCTATCGGCATGCCCCCTATAATACGCGGTTCTTTACCACCAGTTGACGATCCCCATGGCCAAGAAGCTTTACATCGAAACCCACGGTTGCCAGATGAACGAGTACGACAGCTCGCGCATGGTCGATCTGCTGGGTGAACATCAGGCCCTGGAAGTCACCGCTCGCGCTGAAGACGCCGATGTGATCCTGCTCAATACGTGCTCGATCCGCGAGCGGGCCCAGGACCGGGTCTACTCGCAGCTGGGCCGCTGGCGTGAACTGAAACTGGCCAACCCGGACATGGTGATCGCCGTCGGCGGTTGCGTGGCCAGCCAGGAAGGCGCCGCCATTCGTGACCGCGCACCGTACGTCGACGTGGTCTTCGGCCCGCAGACCCTGCACCGCCTGCCGGAAATGATCGACGCCGCGCGCATCACCAAGCTGCCGCAAGTCGACGTCTCGTTCCCGGAAATCGAAAAATTCGACCATTTGCCCGAGCCGCGCATCGACGGCCCAAGCGCTTATGTGTCGGTAATGGAAGGCTGCAGCAAGTACTGCACCTTCTGCGTGGTGCCATACACCCGCGGCGAAGAAGTCAGCCGCCCGTTCGACGACGTGCTGGCAGAGATCATTCACTTGGCCGAGAACGGCGTGCGTGAAGTGACCCTGCTGGGGCAGAACGTCAACGGCTACCGTGGCCAGACCCACGACGGGCGCCTGGCGGACCTCGCAGAGTTGATCCGCGTAGTGGCTGCCGTCGACGGGATCGAGCGGATTCGCTACACCACCTCGCACCCGCTGGAGTTCTCCGACAGCCTGATCCAGGCCCACGCCGAAGTGCCGGAGCTGGTCAAGCACCTGCACTTGCCGGTGCAATCGGGCTCGGACCGCATTCTCTCGGCCATGAAGCGCAACCACACCGCCCTGGAATACAAATCCAAATTGCGCAAATTGCGTGCGGCGGTGCCGGGGATCTGCATCAGCTCGGACTTTATCGTCGGCTTCCCGGGCGAAACCGAGAAAGATTTCCAGCAGACCATGAAGCTGATTGAAGACGTCGGGTTCGACTTCTCCTACTCGTTCGTCTACAGCCAGCGCCCGGGCACCCCGGCGGCGGATCTGGCGGACGAGACTCCGGAAGCGTTGAAGAAGGAGCGTTTGAACGCCCTGCAGCATCGCCTCAATCAACAAGGCTTCGAGATCAGCCGACAGATGGTGGGCTCGACCCAGCGCATCCTGGTGACCGACTACTCGAAAAAAGACCCTGGCGAATTGCAGGGCCGGACCGAGAACAACCGGATCGTCAACTTCCGCTGCGATAATCCGACGCTGATCGGGCAGTTCGCCGACGTGCACATCGACGCGGCACAACCGCACTCGCTGCGCGGTTCGCTGGTGTAACAATAATTCGGCCACCGGGAACCAATGTGGGAGCGGGCTTGCTCGCGAAGGCGGTGTATCAGGCAACGAACAGGCTGACTGCCCCATCGCATTCGCGAGCAAGCCCGCTCCCACATTAGAACGGTACCAGCTTCGGGCTATATAAGTGCTTTCGCACGCAGCCTGCTGGCGTTATCCTTGATTTCATCTTAATTGCCCCAGGGCGGCTAAAAACGACCTTGAACGCACCCATAGAACCACATCGTTTTCTCCTCGAGCCCTTTGAGGCTCGCCGTTTCGCCAATCTGTGCGGACAGTTCGACGAGCACCTGCGCCTGATCGAACAACGCCTGAGCATCGAGATCCGCAACCGCGGCAATCAATTCGAGCTGATTGGTGAACCCCAGCACACCACCTCGGCAGAAAACCTTCTGCGCCGCCTCTACCGGGAAACCAAAGGTAGCGAGCTGTCGCCGGAAACGGTGCACCTGTACCTGCAGGAATCCGCCGTGGAGGACCTGGCCAACAACCCGGTAGCCGAAGCCAGCGTCGCGTTGCGCACCAAGAAAGGCATGATTCGCCCTCGCGGCTTGAACCAGCAGCGCTACGTCAAAGAGATCCTGGGCAACGACATCAACTTCGGCATCGGCCCTGCCGGTACCGGCAAGACCTACCTGGCCGTGGCCTGCGCGGTCGACGCCCTGGAGCGCGAGCAGGTGCGACGCATCCTGCTGGTGCGCCCGGCGGTGGAAGCCGGCGAGAAGCTGGGCTTTTTGCCCGGCGACCTGGCCCAGAAGATCGACCCGTACCTGCGCCCGCTCTACGACGCGCTCTACGAGATGCTCGGCTTCGAATACGTGGCCAAGCTGATCGAGCGCCAGGTGATCGAGATCGCCCCGCTGGCCTACATGCGTGGCCGTACGCTGAACAACAGCTTCATCATTCTCGACGAAAGCCAGAACACCACCGTTGAGCAGATGAAGATGTTCCTGACCCGGATCGGTTTCGGCTCCACCGCCGTGATCACCGGCGACGTCACCCAGGTCGACCTGCCCAAAGGCACCAAGTCGGGCCTGGCCCAGGTGATCGACGTACTCAAGGACGTGCCGGGGATCAGCTTCACGCACTTCATGCCCAAAGACGTGGTACGTCACCCGTTGGTGCAGCGCATTGTCGAAGCCTACGAGCGCTTCGAACACCGCGACGACCAACCGGCCAAGGACACTCGCCGCGATGCTTGAGCTTGACCTGCAGCTGGCCACCGAAGCGCCCGCCCCCAGCGAAGAACAGTTCCGCCAGTGGTGCACCCTGGCCCTGCGCCAGCGCACCGCCGACTCGGAGCTGACCATTCGCCTGGTGGACGAGCCCGAAGGCCGTGAACTGAATCACACCTGGCGACAAAAAGACTACGCGACCAACGTGCTGTCGTTTCCCGCCGACGTACCCGATGAGCTGCTGGATATCCCGTTGCTGGGCGACCTGGTGATCTGCGTCGAAGTGGTCGAGCGTGAAGCAAAGGAACAGGGCAAGGAACTTGAGGCCCATTGGGCCCATCTAGTCATCCACGGCTGCTTGCATCTCTTGGGTTACGACCATATAGACGATGACGAAGCCGAAGAAATGGAAGCACTGGAACGAACGTTGCTTGCAGAACTGGGTCATCGTGACCCGTATGCAGACGACGAAATTGCAACTACACCTAACTGAAACAATAAAGGATTTAGAGTAATCGCTATGAGCGAAGACCGATCGAGCAACGGGCAAAAGTCATGGCTGGGGAAACTCACCCAGGCCTTTGCCCACGAGCCGAAAAACCGCCAGGAGCTGCTGGAGCTGCTGCGCGAGGCGCATCAGAACAAGTTGCTGGACAGCGAAGCGCTGGCCATCGTCGAAGGCGCTATCCAGGTCGCTGACTTGCAAGTGCGGGACATCATGGTTCCGCGCTCACAGATGGTCAGCATCAAGGCGACCCAGACCCCACGGGAATTCCTCCCGGCCGTCATCGATTCGGCGCACTCGCGCTACCCGGTGATCGGCGAAAGCCATGACGACGTCATGGGCGTCCTGCTGGCCAAGGACCTGCTGCCGCTGATCCTCAAGGAGAACGGCGACAGCTTCAACATCAAGGACCTGCTGCGTCCTGCCACTTTCGTCCCCGAATCCAAGCGCCTGAATGTGCTGCTGCGCGAATTTCGTGCGAACCACAATCACATGGCCATCGTGATTGACGAATACGGCGGTGTGGCCGGCCTCGTGACCATCGAAGACGTGCTGGAACAGATCGTCGGTGACATCGAAGACGAACACGATGTGGAAGAAGACAGCTACATCAAGCCGCTGCCCAGCGGTGACTTCCTGGTCAAGGCCCTGACGCCGATCGAGAACTTCAACGAGTTCTTCGACAGCGAATTCTCCGACGATGAGTTCGACACGGTTGGCGGCCTGGTGATGAGTGCGTTCGGGCACCTGCCCAAGCGTAACGAGACCACCGAGATCGGTGCCTATCGCTTCCGCATCCTGAATGCCGACAGCCGCCGTATTCACTTGATCCGTTTGACACCTATTGCCCGCTAAGGACTGACATGCGCCGTATGATTGCACCCGGCTGGCCCGGTAACTTGCTGGCCGTGGTGGCCGGCGCCATCACCACCCTGGCGCTGGCGCCGTTCGACCTCTGGCCGTTTGCGCTGGTGGCGGCCGGGTTCTTTTATGCGGGATTGCGTGAACTGACACCGCGCCAGGCCTTGTGGCGCGGCTGGTGTTTCGGTTTCGGCCTGTTTGGCGCCGGTACCAGCTGGATCTACTACAGCATTCACCACTTCGGCGGCGCTTCGGTGTTGCTGGCGGGCATGCTGATGCTGGCGTTTACGGCGGCCATTGCCTGGTTCTTTGCCCTGCCCGCCTGGCTGTGGGCGCGCTGGCTGCGCCGCAACGAAGCGCCACTGGCCGATGCACTGGCCTTCGCGGCCTTGTGGGTTGGCCAGGAAGCGTTTCGCGGCTGGTTCCTCACCGGTTTTCCCTGGCTCTATTCCGGTTACAGCCAGCTCGACGGTCCTCTCACCGGCCTCGCGCCGCTGGGCGGGATGTGGCTGATATCCTTTGCCCTGGCGCTGACCGCCGCACTGATCTGCAACCTGCCGCGTCTGCTGGCGGCTAAGCGCAACCTGTTCATCGGTGCCGGCTTGCTGTTGTTGGTGGCGCCATGGGCCATCGGCCTGGCACTCAAGCATCATGCATGGACCACCCCCGCCGGCGCGCCGCTGACCGTGGCAGCCGTCCAGGGCAACGTCGAACAAAGCATGAAGTGGGACCCGGAGCAGCTCAATGCGCAGCTCGCGCTGTACCGCGACATGAGCTTCAGCTCCAAGCCTGTCGACCTGCTGGTATGGCCGGAAACCGCCGTGCCGGTGCTCAAGGAATCCGTGGAGGGTTACCTGGGCATGATGGGCAAGTTCGCCGCTGACCGGCACACTGCGCTGATCACCGGTGTACCGATCCGCCAGGAAGTGCATCACCACAAGCGCTTCTTCAACGGCATCACGGTGGTGGGCGAAGGCGACGGCACCTACCTGAAGCAGAAGCTGGTGCCGTTTGGCGAGTACGTGCCGCTGCAGGACATGTTGCGCGGCTTGATCGCGTTCTTTGACCTGCCGATGTCGGACTTCGCCCGCGGGCCGTCCGACCAGGCTTTGCTGCAAGCCAAGGGCTATCAGATTGCGCCGTTCATTTGCTATGAAGTGGTGTACCCGGAGTTCGCCGCCGGCCTGTCGGCCCGCAGCGATTTGTTGCTGACCATCAGCAACGACACCTGGTTCGGCCGCTCCATCGGCCCGCTGCAACATTTGCAGATGGCCCAGATGCGCGCCCTGGAAGCCGGTCGCTGGATGATTCGCGCCACCAACAACGGCGTCACTGGCCTGATCAACCCGTACGGGCAGATCACCGTGCAGATCCCGCAGTTTGAACGCGGGATTCTCTACGGCGAGGTCGTGCCGATGCACAACCTCACGCCTTACCTGGAATGGCGTTCCTGGCCGTTGATCATCCTGTGCCTTGGCCTGTTTGGCTGGGCGCTGTTGGCGGGCCGGATGTCCAAAACGGTTTAAAAGAAATACTCGGACGACAATGTGGGAGCGGGCTTGCTCGCGAATGCGATCTGTCAGTTAAAGCACCAGTGACTGACACACTGTATTCGCGAGCAAGCCCGCTCCCACATTTGACCTGCGGTATTACCTGTAAAACATCCGGTAACCCACCTGCCCCACAGCTTCATTCAGCAACTGCCCGCTCTGCCATACCGACTTGAACTCCGGCATCCAGCCCCCCAATGGCCGGGCATTGTCCAAACCAAGAAACCCCACTGGCGCCGGAACAACCGTGAACCCGGCCTTTTCGAAGCTCCAGCGCGAGCGCGGCATATGCCAGGCCTGAGTCACGACCACCACACGCTTGACTCCCTGCGGCAGCAGAATCTCGGCACTCATCTGCGCGTTTTCCCACGTGGTACGGCTACGCTCTTCCTTCCAGCGCACGCTCACGCCAAAGTCATCCTGCATCGATACCGCCATCAACTCCGCCTCGCTGGGCGGTGTGCCGTAGTGCAAGCCGCCGGTGGTCAGCACCGGCAAGCCCGAAGCCTTGGCCAGGCGGGCTGCATAGCGCTGGCGCTCAAGACCGATACCCGTCGGCTGATCGGAGCCCCACGCCGGATCCCCGCGCTCACGCCCCGAGCCCAACACCACGATGGCATCAGCCCGCTGCGCCAGGGTCGCCCATTCATCACGGGCCAGAGGCGGCTCGGTCTCCAGGGCCTTTGCGCCCCATTGAACCGCCACCGGCAGGCTCATCAGCAACATCCCGCCAAACCCCAGGGCAAAGCACACGGCCGCCAGCCGCGGTCGGCTGCGACGAAACCACCAGGCAAGGGCCAGCAACAGCAACAGGATGCCGGGCGGCAACAACAATTGTTTAATGAAATAGCGAATAGGCATCGGGCATCTCCAAAGATGCCCGAAGCCTAAGGTGTAACGGGGTTAAGCGACAATCTTTACAGGAACAGACGCTGAGAAGGCTACAGATCACTAACGCGGTACTTCACTTGAAACGCACGGACCGGAGTTTTTCCGGGCTGCGACCGGCCGAAAAATCCTTGAGCCATACCACCTTGGCCGATCGCGAAAACTCCTGGGCTGGCGGGGAGGCCATGCCATGGGACGCGCGATGCTCATTCAACTCCAGATACACCCTGATCACGTCCAGCTCTGCCTGGCTCAAGCCACGCAGTTCCAACTCCAGAGGCCGTTCATCACACAATCGGCCTGCGGTTTTTGCTGCATCCAGTGCTCGACCCAAACGGTCGATCAGTCCTTCGTACACCTGCGGTTTCGTTAAAGTTCGCTGCGAATCAACCATCCCTCACCTCATTGAAGATAAGACTCACTCCCCACTAAACAGCGTAGTCCTGCTTGCCCTGCCTGCCTGGCGCCGCGACCAACGGCCTCGGCGGCGCAATCAGGGTTTCCCTCGATAGAGTGGGGTCATGTATGCTACGGCGCTTCCTGTAACTCCACTTCCCGCAGGGTTTGGGCACGGACGCGCCGCTTTTTGGTGTCGATCAACCTGAACGTTGCACCGAAGAGGATTAGGCCACCCCTATTCAGTTCAAAAGTAGCCATGCACGAACAATATCAGCCCCGTGAAATAGAAAATGCCGCCCAGTCGTTCTGGGATGAGCAAAAGTCCTTTGAAGTCAGTGAACAGCCAGGCAAGGAGACTTTCTATTGCCTATCGATGTTCCCTTACCCCAGCGGCAAGCTACACATGGGGCATGTGCGCAACTACACCATCGGCGACGTCATCTCCCGCTACCAGCGCATGCTGGGCAAGAACGTCCTGCAACCCATGGGTTGGGACGCCTTCGGCATGCCGGCGGAAAACGCCGCGATGAAGAACAACGTAGCGCCCGCCAAGTGGACCTACGAAAACATCGCCTACATGAAGACCCAGCTGCGCAGCCTGGGCCTGGCGGTGGACTGGTCCCGCGAGGTGACCACCTGCAAGCCTGATTACTACCGCTGGGAACAATGGCTGTTCACTCGCCTGTTCGAAAAAGGCGTGATCTACAAGAAGAGCGGCACCGTGAACTGGGACCCGGTGGACCAGACCGTACTGGCCAACGAACAAGTGATCGACGGCCGCGGCTGGCGTTCCGGCGCGCTGATCGAAAAGCGCGAAATCCCGATGTACTACTTCAAGATCACCGCCTACGCGGATGAACTCCTGTCGAGCCTCGACGATTTGCCGGGCTGGCCCGAGCAGGTCAAGACCATGCAACGCAACTGGATCGGCAAGTCCCGTGGCATGGAAGTGCAGTTCCCCTACAACGTCGACTCCATCGGCGCAGAAGGTGTACTGAAAGTCTTCACCACCCGTCCGGACACCCTGATGGGCGCGACCTACGTCGCCGTGGCCGCCGAACACCCGCTGGCCACCCAGGCTGCACAGAACAACCCTGAGCTGCAGGCGTTCATCGCCGAATGCAAGGGCGGCAGCGTCGCCGAAGCCGACGTCGCCACCCAGGAGAAAAAAGGCCTGCCGACCTCGTTGTTCGTCGAGCACCCATTGACCGGCGAGAAGCTGCCGGTGTGGGTCGCCAACTACGTGCTGATGCACTACGGTGATGGCGCAGTAATGGCTGTGCCGGCCCACGACGAGCGCGATTTCGAATTCGCCGTCAAATACAACCTGCCGATCAAGTCCGTGGTGCGCACCAGTTCGGGCGACACCAACCCGGCTCCGTGGCAGGACGCGTACAACGAACACGGCACACTGATCAATTCCGGCGAGTTCGACGGCCTGGATTTCGAAGGCGCCTTCGACGCCATCGAAGTCGCGCTGATCAAGAAAAACCTCGGTGCCTCGCGCACCCAGTTCCGCCTGCGTGACTGGGGCATCAGCCGTCAGCGCTACTGGGGCTGCCCGATCCCGATCATCCACTGCGAAACCTGCGGTGACGTGCCGGTACCGGAAGACCAACTGCCGGTCGTATTGCCCGAAGACGTGGTGCCGGACGGTGCTGGCTCGCCATTGGCGCGCATGCCCGAATTCTACGAGTGCACCTGCCCGAACTGCGGTGCCCCGGCCAAACGCGAAACCGACACCATGGACACCTTCGTGGAGTCTTCGTGGTACTACGCCCGCTACGCCTCGCCGCACTATGAAGGCGGCCTGGTGGAAAAATCCGCGGCCGACCATTGGCTGCCGGTAGACCAGTACATCGGCGGTATCGAACACGCCATCCTTCACCTGCTGTACGCGCGCTTCTTCCACAAGCTGATGCGTGACGAAGGCCTGGTGAGTTCCGACGAGCCGTTCAAGAACCTGCTGACCCAGGGCATGGTGATTGCCGAGACTTATTACCGCCGCGAAGCCAATGGCGCCTACACCTGGTTCAACCCGGCAGATGTCGAGCTGGAGCGTGACAGCAAGGCCAAGGTGATCAGCGCCAAGCTGAAATCCGACGGCCTGCCGGTGGAAATCGGCGGCACCGAGAAGATGGCCAAGTCGAAAAACAACGGCGTCGACCCACAGTCGATGATCGACCAGTTCGGCGCGGACACCTGCCGCCTGTTCATGATGTTCGCCTCGCCGCCTGACATGAGCGCGGAATGGTCGGACTCCGGCGTCGAAGGTTCGCATCGCTTCCTCAAGCGCGTCTGGCGCCTGGCGCACGCCCATGTCAGCCAAGGCTTGCCGGGCAAGCTGGACGTGGCGGCCCTGAGCGATGAGCAAAAAGTCATTCGCCGCAGCACCCACCTGGCCATCAAGCACGCCAGCCAGGACGTGGGCCAGCACCACAAATTCAACACCGCCATCGCCCAGGTGATGACGCTGATGAACGTGCTGGAGAAAGCGCCGCAGGCCACCGAACAGGACCGCGCACTGGTACAGGAAGGCCTGGAAACGGTCACCCTGCTGCTGGCGCCGATCACGCCACACATCAGCCACGAACTGTGGAACCAGTTGGGCCACAGCGGTGCCGTCATCGATGCCGGCTGGCCGGTACAGGATGACAGCGCCCTGGTACAGGACACGCTGCAACTGGTAATTCAGGTCAACGGCAAGCTGCGTGGCCAGATCGACATGCCGGCCAGCGCCAGCCGTGAAGACGTCGAAGCCGCCGCCCGTATCAATGAGAACGTGCTGCGCTTCACCGAAGGCCTGACGATCCGCAAAGTGATCGTGGTGCCCGGCAAACTGGTCAATATCGTCGCTAGCTAATCGGATCGGGCGCCGAGGGAATAACCCTGGCGCCGAACAAAACCTCCAGGGCCTCGATAAGGCCCACATGGTTTCAAGGGGAGCATCAAAATGATCAAACGCAATCTGCTGGTTATGGGCCTTGCCGTGCTGCTGAGCGCTTGCGGCTTCCAGCTGCGCGGCACCGGCACCACCGAACTGGCGATCAAGGAACTGGACGTCACCGCCCGCAACTCCTACGGCGAGACAGTGCAACAGCTGCGCCAGGTCCTGGAAAACAGTGGCGTCAAAGTCTATTCAGGCGCGGCTTACAAACTGAACCTGGTGGATGAAAAAGAAGAGCAGCGCAGCCTCAGCTACGCCAGCGCCGGGCGTGCTTCGGACATTGAGCTGAGCACCACGCTCTTCTTCGAAATCCAGGGCCATGACCACCTGCCGCTGATGGGCGACAAGATCCAGATACAGAAAGTCGTGAGCCACGACGGCAACAACCTGGTGGGTTCGGACTCCGAAACCATCCAGGTGCGCAAGGAAATGCGTCGTGAACTGGTGCAGCGCATGGTCCTGCGCCTGCAACTGATCACGCCGGAGCAACTGGATAAGCTGCAGCAAACCGCGGATGCCAAGGCCAAGGCAGATGCCGATGCGCTGAAAGCGGCGCAAGAGTATGAAGACAGCCAACCTAAACAGTCGCCTGTCGAAGTTCCTGTCGAGTAAGCCAGACGGGGCGCCCCAGGCGCCCCGTTCACCCTGCCTATGAAACTCGCCCCCGCCCAACTCGCCAAGCACCTGCAAGGCAGCCTTGCGCCCGTCTACATCGTCAGCGGTGATGACCCGCTGCTGTGCCAGGAGGCTGCGGACGCAATTCGCACCGCCGCCCGCCAACAGGGCTTCGATGAACGCCAGGTATTCAGCGCCGACGCCAGTTTCGACTGGGGTACGCTGCTGCAAGCCGGGGCGAGCATGTCGCTGTTCGCCGAAAAACGCCTGCTGGAACTGCGCCTGCCTTCGGGCAAGCCCGGCGACAAAGGCGCGGCGGCGTTGATGGAATACTGCGCACGCCCTGCCGAAGACACGCTGCTGCTGATCAGCCTGCCCAAGCTCGATGGCAGTGCGCAGAAAACCAAGTGGGGCAAGGCGCTGGTGGAAGGTGGCCAGACTCAGTTCATACAGATCTGGCCGGTGGACAGCAGCCAACTGCCGCAGTGGATTCGTCAGCGCCTGTCGCAATCCGGGCTGAGTGCCAGCCAGGATGCGGTGGAGCTGATCGCGGCGCGGGTGGAAGGCAACCTGTTGGCCGCCGCCCAGGAAATCGAAAAGCTCAAGCTGATGGCCGAGGGTGGCCAGATCACCGTCGAAACCGTACAAGGCGCCGTGGCGGACAGCGCGCGCTTTGACGTATTTGGCCTGGTGGATGCGATCCTCAACGGCGAACCCGCCCACGCCCTGCGCATGCTCGAAGGGCTGCGCGGCGAAGGCGTCGAGCCGCCGGTGATTCTCTGGGCCCTGGCGCGAGAATTACGGCTGCTGGCCAATATTGCCCTGCAGTACAGCCAGGGCATCCCACTGGACAAGGCCTTCAGCCAGGCGCGGCCACCGGTATGGGACAAGCGCAAACCACTGATCAGCAAAGCCCTGCAACGGCACTCGGCGCAACGCTGGGCGCAATTGCTGCTGGAGGCCCAGCGCATTGACGCGCAGATCAAGGGCCAGGCGGCTGGATCGCCGTGGATGAGCCTGAGTCGTTTGTCACTTTTGATGTCAGGACAGCGCTTGGCGCTGCCTGCTGAATAGTCCTACGTATCGCTGGGCTGGACAGAATCCAAACTTCGGCAGATGATTCGCACCGCATCATCAACCTGCCAGAGAGTACCCATCATGAGCAAAAAGCCATCCAAGCATGGCCCCAACAAGGCCAAATCCATCATCGCCCAGCCGTTGTTCCGCAGTCGCCAGGAACGAGCCGGCAAAGGCAAAGGCAGCTACCGCCGCGAAGCCTTCCAGTCTAATAGCTGGGAGGCTTCTTACTTTCTGGCTGCCTGAAGGCAAGCGCCCCTCCGGCATGATAAGGTCTGTACCTGATTCGTATTCCCTGGACCTGTGCATGCCCTCTAGTCTTTCCCGTCGTTGGCACCTTCGCCAACTGATCGCTGCCTCCAGCCTCATTCTGTTAGTCGCCTGCGCGGAAAAACCCACCGCTGCCGATGCCCAACCCCTGCCCCCGCTCCAGACTGCACCGGTAGCTGCGCCTGCCGTCGTTGCGCCACTGGTGGCAGACAATCTTGATATCCAGCCGACCCAGACCTTTGCCGAATGGCAGGCGGGGTTTCGCGTGGAAGCCTTGAAGGCCGGTATCACGCCGCAGGTTTTCGACACGGCCTTTGCCAATGTCGTACCCGACATGGCGGTGATCCGCGCCGACCGCAGCCAGCCGGAGTTCTCCCGGCCGGTATGGGAATACCTCGATGGCGCGCTGTCGCCGCTGCGGGTGCGCAATGGCCAGTCGCTGCTGGTGAAGTATGCCGACATTCTGCAACGCATTGAGGACCGTTACGGCGTCGACCGCCAGGCGCTGGTCTCGGTGTGGGGCATGGAGAGTAACTTCGGCCAATTCCAAGGCAACAACTCGGTGATCCGCTCACTGGCGACCCTGGCCTATGAAGGCCGTCGCCCGGCCTTCGCCCAGGCGCAGCTGCTGGCGGCGCTGCAAATCATCCAGCATGGCGATATCGCCGCCGACCAGATGAAAGGCTCCTGGGCCGGGGCCATGGGCCAGACCCAGTTCATCCCGACCACCTATAACACCCACGCCGTGGACTTCGACGGTGACGGCCGCCGCGATATCTGGAACAGCCCGGCCGACGCCCTCGCCTCCACCGCGCACTACCTGCAAAGCTCCGGCTGGCAGAAAGGCCAGCCCTGGGGCTTCGAGGTGCAGCAACTGCCGTTGAATTTTGATTACGCCCTGGCCGATGGCAGCGTACGCAAGACCGTTGGCGAGTGGCTGAAACTGGGAATCCAGGTGCCGCCGGGCGCCAGTGTCCCGGCCAACGTCGACCAGCTTTCCGCCGCCCTGTTGCTGCCGGCCGGCTATCGTGGCCCGGCGTTCCTGGTGCTGGATAACTTCCGCGCGATCCTCAAGTACAACAACTCGTCGTCCTACGCGTTGGCAGTTGGCTTGTTGTCGGAACGCTTCGGGGGCGGTGGCTTGATTCGTGGGAGCTGGCCGAAAGATGAACTGCCGTTGACTCGCTCGCAGCGAATTGACTTGCAGACGGTGCTCAGTGCCAATGGTTACGACGCGGGCAACCCGGACGGGATCATCGGTGCGAATACCCGCAAGGCGATTCGTGCCGCGCAGCAGTCCCTGGGCTGGCCGGCGGATGGGTATCCGACGGTGAAGTTGCTGGAGTCGCTGCAAAGCCGATAGATCGGCGTATGGCTGCTACCGCATTCGCGAGCAAGCCCGCTCCCACATTTTGACCGTGCACTTCCTGAAGGAACGCGATCGAAATGTGGGAGCGGGCTTGCTCGCGAAGAGGCCTTTATCGGCGCTACAAAGTTCAGGCCTTAAACACCACATCCTGTTCCAACACCAACCGCTTCTCCCCCGCATCCAGCCGCACCCTGGCGCCCAACGGCAAGGTCAGGTTCGGGTTGCAGTGCCCGCTGCGCCAGCCGGACAGCACAGGAATGCACAACGGCTCGAAGGTCTGCTTCAGCAAGCGCTCAAGCGCAAGGCTATCAACCCCAGCCACATCCCCCACCACCACGCCCGCCACCTGGGCCAGCTTGCCCGCCAGGCGCAAATGGGTGAGCAACCGGTCAATGCGGTACAACGGCTCGTTCACATCTTCGATAAACAGAATGATGCCCTCGGCATCAATCTCGTAAGCCGTGCCCATCACTGCTGCGATCATCGATAGATTGCCGCCCAGCAGCCGCCCACAGGCGATGCCTGGCTCGACGGTGGTCAGCGGGTAGGCCACAGGGTGAGCCAGCTGGCTACCGGCTTTCACTTGCCCACGCAGCATGCTGAACAGCGACGACTCGGTAGGCTGTTGCTTTTCACCTAACAGGTCAGCGTTGAACATCGGACCATGGAAGGTGACGAAACCGGCATACCGGTTGATCGCCAGGTGCAGGGCGGTGATATCGCTGTAGCCTACGAATGGCTTGGGGTTGGCCCGCAGCAGGTCAAAGTCCAGGCGGTCCAGCAGGCGTGGCGTGCCGTAGCCGCCGCGCAGGCAGAAAATCGCGTCGATGGTCGAGTCGGCGAACGCCGCGTGCAGGTCATCAAGGCGTACCTCATCACTGCCGGCCAGATAGCCATCCCGCTGGCTCACGCCCGGAAAGATCCGCAGTGTGTAGCCCCGGGCGCGCATCCATTGCGTGGCCGTGTCGATATCCAGCTCGGCCGGCCCGGCAGGGGCAATCAGCCCGATCACGCCTTCGGCGCGCAGCGCAGGTACCGCACAAGTGGTCAATTGAGTCGTCATCCATGGTTCTCCTCGTGTGGATTGCCCAAGGCACTCTAAACAGCAATGGTTGCAAACAGAAGAGGAAGAGTCAGTAGCAAATGTGGGAGCGGGCCTGGGTGGGAGCGGGCTTGCTCGCGAAGACGGTCAGTCAGTCACCGGACAGGTCAACTGATCCAACGCATTCGCGAACAAGCCCGCTCCCACTCAAGCCGGCTCCCACATGGGTCCTGCAGTGTCCGGCGTTCCGCGTATCAGGACACCAGGCTGGCCTTGACCAGTTTCGCCTGCTCGTCGGCGTGGTACGAGGAACGTACCAGCGGGCCGGAAGCGACGTTCTTGAAGCCCATCTTGTAGCCTTCTTCGGCAAACCAGGCGAACACATCCGGGTGCACGAAGCGCTGTACCGGCAAGTGGCTGCGGGACGGCTGCAGGTACTGGCCAAGGGTCAGCATGTCGATGTCGTGTTCGCGCATGCGCTTCATGACTTCGATGACTTCTTCGTCGGTTTCGCCCAGGCCCAGCATCAGGCCGGATTTGGTCGGAATGTGCGGCATCATCTGCTTGAATTTCTGCAGCAGGGTCAGCGACCACTGGTAGTCCGAACCCGGGCGCGCAGCCTTGTACAGGCGCGGTACGGTTTCCAGGTTGTGGTTGAACACATCCGGCGGCTCGGCGGCAGTGATTTCCAGCGCCACGTCCATACGCCCACGGTAGTCCGGCACCAGGGTCTCGAGCATCACGTTCGGCGACAGCTTGCGGATCTCGCGGATACAGTCGGCAAAGTGCTGGGCACCGCCGTCACGCAGGTCGTCGCGGTCTACCGAGGTAATCACGACATACTTGAGTTTCAGGTCGGCGATGGCGATGGCCAGGCTTTCCGGCTCGTTGACGTCCAGTGGCTTCGGCCGGCCGTGGCCAACGTCGCAGAACGGGCAACGACGGGTGCAGATGTCACCCATGATCATGAAGGTCGCGGTGCCACCGGAGAAGCACTCGCCCAGGTTCGGGCAGGACGCCTCTTCGCACACGCTGTGCAGCTTGTGTTTGCGCAGCAGGGCCTTGATGCGGTCGACTTCCGGCGAAACCGGGATACGCACGCGAATCCAGTCAGGCTTTTTCGGCAGTTCGGTGGTCGGAATGATCTTCACCGGGATGCGTGCAACCTTCTCGGCGCCGCGCAGCTTGACGCCGGCTTCTACCTTGGCACGCGGGGCCGGACGCTCGGTAACATCCAGCGTCGGGATCATGGTTTGCACTGCATCAGTAGTCATAATCAGTCGATTCCGCCCGTTAGGGTCGTCTGCTCAGCATAGTCGAGGTGTTTGACGAGCTGCGCGCGCAGCCGGGCACTTACCTCGGCAAATTCTAGTGGTGTTGCGTGATCGCTCAACTGGGTCATCGCCAAACCGGCGTAGCCGCAGGGATTGATCCGTCGAAACGGCGCCAGGTCCATGTCCACATTCAAGGCCAGGCCATGAAAGGAACAACCGTGGCGAATCCGCAAGCCCAGGGAGGCGATTTTCGCGCCATCAACATAAACCCCCGGTGCATCCGGCTTGGCCGCGGCGGTCACACCGTAGCTGGCCAGCAGCTCGATCAGGCATGACTCCATGCGACTGACCAGCTCACGTACGCCAAAACCCAGCCTGCGCACGTCCAGCAACAGATAAGCCACCAATTGACCTGGGCCATGGTAAGTCACCTGCCCGCCGCGGTCGACCTGCACCACGGGGATTTCTCCCGGCAGCAGCAAATGCTCGGCCTTGCCGGCCTGGCCCTGGGTGAAAACCGGCGGGTGCTCCACCAGCCAGATTTCATCCGGGGCTTCAGTGCCGCGCTCGTTGGTGAACCGCTGCATGGCGTGCCACACCGGTTCGTAAGCCATTTGGCCGAGCTCGCGAAAGCCCAGGGTCTGTGACATCACAACACCATGTGCACGAAGCCGGTAGCCCGCAGTTCGCTGTTGATGTTGTAGAGCTGGTCCTGATCAGTCGCCACGATGTGCAACTGAATAGTGGTGTACTTGCCGTTGGTGCTTTGACGCTCATCCACACGGTCATGGTTGATCGTTGCGTGTTTCTTGACGATCTCGATGATCTTATCCTTGTTGCCCACGCCCGTATCGCTGATCACCTTGACGGGATAGTCCACGTTTGGGAATTCGATCTTTGGCGCCTTTACTTCGGTATCGGTCATGGCGTAACGGCCTCGTAAGCGTAAGCCGTGGCGACGGGCATAACCCCGCGCCGGATCAGCGCGGGGTCATGCAGGTGCACACTATCAGTTGAACAAGCTGTAGAAGAATAGACGGATGCTATCCCACACGCGTCGGAAGATACCACCTTCGTCGACGGCGTCCAGAGCGATCAGATCGGCGCTGTGCACCACCTTGTCGTCCAGCTTCACTTCGACTTTACCAATCACATCGCCCTTGGCGATCGGTGCGACCAGTTGCGGGTTCATGGTCATGCTGGCAACCAGCTTCTTGAGCTGGCCTTTAGGCATGGTCAGGGTCAGGTCTTCAGCCAGGCCGGCCTTGACTTGATGGGTCGCGCCTTTCCACACAGGGGCCTGAGCCAGCTCGGTGCCTTTCTGGTAGAAGGTCTGGGTTTCGAAGAAACGGAAGCCATAGGTCAGCAGCTTTTGCGTCTCGGCCGCACGGGCCTGCTCGCTGTTGGTAC
Organism: Pseudomonas sp. GP01-A4; assembly: GCF_058780865.1. Taxonomy (NCBI): domain Bacteria; kingdom Pseudomonadati; phylum Pseudomonadota; class Gammaproteobacteria; order Pseudomonadales; family Pseudomonadaceae; genus Pseudomonas; species Pseudomonas sp. GP01-A4. Next base: position 16,482 of record NZ_JBYSWF010000028.1, on the reverse strand, counting down.
CGAATACCACGGCAATCAGGCGCTGGCCGTCACGGACAGCGGACGACACCATGCAGTAGCCGGCTTCTTCGGTGTGGCCGGTTTTCAGGCCATCGACGGTCTTGTCACGCCACAGCAACAGGTTGCGGTTAGGCTGCTTGATGTTGTTCCAGAAGAACTCTTTCTGGGAGTAGATCGCGTAGTGCACCGGGTCGACACGAATGATCGCGCGAGCCAGGATCGCCATGTCGTGAGCCGACGAGTAGTGCTCAGGGTTCGGCAGGCCGGTCGGGTTCATGAAGTGGCTGTTGGTCATGCCCAGGTCGGCCACGGTTTTGTTCATCATGTCGGCGAACGCATCTTCGCTGCCGGCGATGTGCTCGGACAGGGCTACGCTGGCGTCGTTACCCGACTGGATGATGATGCCGTGCAGCAGGTCGCTGACGGTCACTTGCGATCCGACCTTGATGAACATCCGCGAACCGCCGGTGCGCCAGGCGTTTTCGCTGACGGTCACCGGATCGTTTTCGCCGATCTGGCCGCGACGGATTTCCAGGGTCGCGATGTAGGCGGTCATCAGCTTGGTCAGGCTGGCTGGGGGCAGGCGCTGGTCACCGTTGTTCTCCACCAGCACGTTGCCGCTGGCGGCGTCCATCAGGACCCAGGCCTTGGCAGCCAGTTGCGGGGAAGCTGGCACCATTTCAACCGCCCAAGCGGCCGGGGTGATGATCAGCGAAAGAAGCAGGCACGTGCGTTTGGCTAAGGTGGTGATGTTCATCCGTCTCTCGAAATTGCTTATGGAAACTTGCCCTCGCGGGCAAAACTATTCAGACAGCCCGTCGCCAGACTGTCGCGTGTTCGGTTGCATGCCCACCCCTTGCCCCTGGGTTTTTATTGTTCAACGAGCCAACAACCAGGGCTCAAACCCGCATGCGAGCCTGAGCCATCAATCCTTTGTACTGCTTACTCGGCGGTGACCACGCTGGGTTGCCCCAGGTTGGCCAGGCGCACGCTGTTCTGCACTTGCGCAACTTCACTCGGCGAGCCGATCGGCCCCATGCGCACACGGTGCAGGGTCTGCTGGTTACGCACAATAGAGCTGATAAAGACTGGCGCGCTGACCATCCCGCTGAGCTTGGACCTTAGCAGCTCTGCCGCGTCCGGGTTGGCGAAAGCGCCGACTTGCAGGTACTGGCCGCCCACGGTAGAGGCTCCCGGTGCTGCATGCGGAATGACGACCGTGTCCGGGGCGTGCTGCGCCGGCGGCGGGGTCCACTGTTCGATCTTGCCGGCCGAGGCCGTGACTTGCGGTTGCGGGGTTTGCGGTTCGTTGAGCATCAACGGCGCCGGCTTGCCACGCTGGGCCCAGTACTGGGCCGGGTCGATACCTTCGACCTTCACCCGGGCGGTGCCGATTTCGGCATACCCGAGTTTCTTGGCGGCGGCGTAGGACAAGTCGATGATCCGGTCCGAATAGAACGGCCCACGGTCATTGACCCGCAGGATTACCGAGCGGTTGTTGTCCAGGTTGGTCACGCGTACATAGCTGGGCAGCGGCAGGGTCTTGTGCGCCGCGCTCATGCCGTACAGGTCATAGACTTCGCCGTTGGCGGTGTTCTGGCCGTGGAACTTGGTCCCGTACCAGGACGCCGTACCTGATTGCACGTAGGTCTTGGAGTCTTGCAGCGGGAAGTAGTTTTTGCCCAGCACGGTATAGGGGTTGGCCTTGTAAGGGCCGGTGTGCAGGGTCGGCGTGGCATCCGGGATCTTCGAAACATCCACATCCCACCACGGCGCGCCGTCTTTGTGGGCGCGGTTGATATCCAGCCCCGGCTGGGAGCGGATCGCCGTGCCAGCGGTTTTTTGCACCGGTGCACGACTGGTGGAGCAACTGACCACCAATAACGACAATGCGGCGTACGCCAACAGCTTCAGGGGTTTGTACATCGGTGATACCGGCATTACTTGACGCCCCGTGCTTGGACCAGCATGTCTGACAGTTGATGCACGGCCATGGCGTACATCACGCTGCGGTTATAACGCGTGATTGCGTAGAAATTCTTCAGGCCCATCCAGTATTCGGGGCCATTTTCGCCTTCGAGGCGGAACGCCGTCACCGGCATATCATCGCGTGGCGCATTCTGACTCGACCAGCCCAACGCCCGCAACTCCCCGACCGTCTTGACCGGCTCGATACCCTGGGTCAGGCCTTCATCGGCGCGCTCACCGGTCACATCGGCGCGAATCACCACCGGCTCGCCGGCTACCCAGCCGTGACGCTTGAAATAGCTGGCGACGCTGCCGATGGCGTCATCGGGGTTGCTCCAGATATTGATATGGCCGTCGCCGTCAAAATCCACGGCGTAGGCGCGAAAGCTGCTCGGCATGAACTGCGGCAAGCCCATGGCCCCGGCGTAGGAGCCCTTGAGGGTCAACGGGTCGACCTGTTCTTCACGGGCCAACAACAGGAACTCGCGCAGCTCTTTGCGGAAGAATTCGGCGCGTGGCGGGTAGTCAAAGCCCAGGGTCGACAAGGCGTCGATCACCCGGTAGCTGCCGGTGTTGCGGCCGTAGAAGGTTTCGATGCCGATGATTGCCACGATCACCTGGGCCGGTACGCCGTATTCCTGCTCGGCGCGGGCCAGCACCGCTTCGTGCTGGCGCCAGAAGTCCACGCCCCGCGCCACGCGGGCGTCGGTCAGGAACATCGGGCGATATTCCTTCCACTGCTTCACGCGCTCGGCGGGCCGGGAGATGGCGTCGAGGATCGCCTGCTTGCGCTGGGCCTCGCGGAACACGCCCATCAGCTGTTCACCGGCGAAACCATAGTCACGGGTCATCTCACCGACAAACTCGGCGACCTGGGGCGAACCGTCGTAGTCGCCGGCCTGCGCTTCCTGCACAGCGGCTCCCAGCAGGCCCAACAGGCCCATCCAGGACACGTGCCGGGCAGCCCAGCCGCGCATTACTTGCATTGACATCTTCACCTTATTCAAACCTGTGCGATCCACTTACGATGGGTATGGATCGACATCAAAACCCCAAACGCTGACAGCAATGTCACCAGCGAAGTTCCGCCGTAGCTAATGAACGGCAACGGCACCCCAACCACCGGCAACAGGCCACTGACCATACCGATGTTGACGAAAACGTAAACAAAAAACGTCATGGTGAGGCTACCGGCGAGCAATTTGCCAAACAGGGTTTGCGCCTGGGCAGTAATCACCAGGCCGCGCCCGATCAGCAGCAAGTAAATCAGCAACAGTGCGCAGATGCCCACCAGGCCGAACTCCTCGCCCATCACCGCGATAATGAAGTCAGTGTGGCTTTCCGGCAAAAAGTCCAGGTGCGACTGGGTGCCCAGCAGCCAGCCCTTGCCGAATACGCCGCCGGAACCGATGGCCGCCTTGGACTGGATGATGTTCCAGCCGGTGCCCAGCGGATCGCTCTCCGGGTCGAGGAACGTGAGGATTCGCTGCTTCTGGTAGTCGTGCATGAAGAAGAACCACATGGCCACGGCCACCGGCACGGCCGCGGCCAGCACGCTGAGGATCCAGCGCCAGCGCAGCCCCCCCATGAACAGCACGAACGCGCCGCCCGCCAGGATCAGCAGCGAGGTGCCGAGGTCGGGCTGGCGCACGATCAGGATGAACGGCACGCCGATCAATATCAGGCTGATGCCCACGTGCTTGAGCTGGGGCGGCAGTGTGCGTTTTGACAGGTACCAGGCGATGGTCGCAGGCATCAAAATCTTCATGAATTCCGACGGCTGGAAGCGAATCACCCCCGGGATGTTGATCCAGCGCGTCGCGCCCATGGCGTTGTGACCCATGACATCCACCACCACCAGCAGCAACACGCCGGCGACATACCCCAGCGGCACCCAGCGCGCCATGAAACGCGGCTCCAGCTGGGCGATCACCACCATCGACAACAGGCCCAGGCCAAACGACGACGCCTGTTTGATCAGCAAGTCCCAGTTCTTGCCACTGGCCGAATACAACACGAACAGGCTGCCGGCGGCCAGGGTCAGCAGCAGGATCAGCAACGGGCCATCAATGTGCATGCGCTGCAGCAAAGTGGCGCGGCGGCGCATCACATCCTCGCTGGAGAGGATGCGGTCAAAATTACTCTTCAAGGGCCGTAGCCTCCACACTGGATGGGGTGCCGCCATATTCGGGCTTGAGCTTGCCGTCTTCGGTCAACAGCCAGGCATCCATGATCTGCCGCACCACGGGCGCTGCTACGCCGGAACCGGATTCACCGTTCTCGACCATCACCGCCACGACGATCTTCGGGTTGTCGGCCGGAGCAAAGCCGACGAACAAGGCGTGGTCACGGTGGCGTTCCTGAACCTTGGAGCGGTCGTATTTCTCGCCCTGCTTGATCGCGACCACCTGGGCCGTACCGCTCTTGCCGGCAATCCGGTATTGCGCGCCGGCTGCCGCTTTACGAGCGGTACCCCGGGCGCCGTGCATCACTTGCTGCATGCCGTGGTTAACCTTGGTCCAGTCGGACGGGTCGCGCAGCACAATGTCGGGAATCGGGTTTTCGTCCACCGGGCGTTCGCCCTCGATGGTCTTGGCCAGGTGCGGGCGGTTCCACACACCCTTGTTGGCCACCAGTGCGGTGGCCTGGGCCAGTTGCAGCGGCGTGGCCTGCATGTAGCCCTGGCCGATCCCCAGGATCAGGGTTTCGCCCGGGAACCACGCCTGGCGCCGGGTCGCACGCTTCCACTCGCGGGACGGCATCAGGCCCGGGGACTCTTCGAACATGTCCAGGGAGACTTTCTGACCAAGGCCGAACTTGCCCATGTAGGCCGACAGCCGATCAATCCCCAGCTTGTGGGCCAGGTCATAGAAGTAGGTGTCGTTGGAACGCATGATCGCCGTATCCAGGTCCACATAACCGTCGCCGGTGCGGTTCCAGTTACGGTATTTGTGATCGTAGTTGGGCAGCATGTAGTAGCCGGGGTCGAACACCCGGCTCGATGCCGTGACCACGCCCGAGTCCAGGCCGGCAATCGCTACCGCCGGCTTGATGGTCGAGCCCGGCGGATACAGGCCGCGCAATACGCGGTTGAACAGCGGCCGGTCGATGGAATCACGCAGCTCGGCGTAGGCCTTGAAGCTGATCCCGGTGACAAACAGGTTGGGGTCAAAACTTGGCTGGCTAACCATCGCCAGCACTTCGCCAGTGCTCGGATCCAGTGCCACCACGGCACCCCGACGCCCGCCCAGGGCCATCTCCGCCGCTTCCTGCAACTTGATGTCCAGGCTCAGCACGATGTCCTTGCCGGGCACCGGGTCGGTACGCTTGAGCACCCGCAGCACGCGGCCACGGGCGTTGGTCTCGACTTCCTCGTAACCCACCTGGCCGTGCAGTTCCGGCTCGTAGAAACGCTCGATGCCGGTCTTGCCGATATGGTGGGTGCCGCTGTAGTTGACCGGGTCGAGGGTCTTCAGCTCTTTCTCGTTGATCCGGCCCATGTAGCCGACCGAATGCGCAAAGTGCGCCCCTTGCGGGTAGTGCCGCACCAACTGCGCCACCACTTCCACACCCGGCAGCCGGAACTGGTTCACCGCGATCCGGGCGATCTGCTCTTCGGTCAGCTCGAACAGGATCGGCACCGGCTCAAACGGCCGGCGCCCCTGTTTCATGCGCTTTTCGAAAATCACCCGGTCTTCCGGCGTCAGTTGCAGCACCTCGACGATCACATCAAGGATCTGCTGCCAGTCGCCGGAACGTTCGCGAGTCATGCTCAGGCTGAAGCTGGGCCGGTTATCCGCTACCACCACGCCATTGCGGTCGAAAATCAGCCCACGGGTCGGCGGAATCGGCTGCACGTGCACCCGGTTGTTTTCCGACAATGTGGAGTGATAGTCGTACTGGATCACCTGCAGGAAATACAGGCGCGCAATCAGCACCCCCAGCAATGCCACCACCAAAATCGCGCCAAACACCACCCGCGCGCGTACAAGACGTGCGTCTTTCTCGTGGTCCTTGATGCGGATCGGCTGGGTCATCAGGCAGGGCGCAGATTATTTGTGGTAAGGGTGCCCGGACAGAACTGTCCAGGCGCGATACAGCTGTTCACCGATCAGAATTCTTACCAGCGGGTGCGGCAGTGTCAGGGGCGACAGCGACCAGCGCTGGTCCGCCCGCGCGCACACTTCCGGCGCCAGCCCCTCGGGGCCGCCGACCATGAAGTTGACCGTGCGCGAATCCAGGCGCCAGCGATCCAGTTCCACCGCCAACTGCTCGGTGCTCCAGGGCTTGCCGTGCACTTCGAGGGTCACGATCCGCTCGTTGGGCCCGACCTTGGCCAGCATGGCTTCGCCTTCCTGACGGATAAAGCGGGCCACGTCGGCATTCTTGCCCCGGGTATTGAGCGGTATTTCCACCAGTTCCAGCGCCAATTCGGATGGCAGGCGCTTGGCATATTCATGCCAGCCTTCTTCCACCCACTTGGGCATGCGTGAACCGACAGCGATCAGACGCAGGCGCACAGCCGTTCCTTATTCCTGGTCTTTGTTGAGCTTGTCGAAGTGCGCGTGGCCGACTTCAGGGCTGTGGTGCTTGCCATCGGCGGCACGGCTCTGCTCGGCGCCTTTCCACAGACGCTCCAGGTCGTAGAACTGACGGGCGTTGCTGGTCATCATGTGAACGATCACGTCGTCCATGTCCAGCAGTACCCAGTCGCTGTCGCCCTTGCCTTCTTCACCCAATGGCTTGACGCCCTGGGCTTTGACCGCTTCGCGAACCTTGTCCAGCATCGCGCCGATCTGGCGGTTGGAGGTACCGGTGGCGATGATCATGAAGTCGGTGATGCTCTGCTTGTCGCGCACGTCCAGGACCTGGATGTCCTGGGCCTTCACGTCTTCCAGGGCAGCCACGGCAACCTTCACCAGCTCTTCGCCGGCCAGCTCAGGGCCGGTGTGGGCTTCTACTGGCAGAGGAGCGCTCTTGAACGTGCCTTTGCGCTTAACTTTGCTTACGTCTTTGTTCGTCATATAAAACTCGTTTTGCTCGTATGTTCGGGCGCTCGCTGCACGACTGTTCGTGCGTTCAAGCGCGCCTTTTCAGTTCGACGCACGGTAAAGCCCGTGCGCATCGATGTAGGCCAGGACCGCGTCAGGCACCAGGAAACGTACCGACTTCCCGCTGGCCAGCAGTTGACGGATCTGGGTGGCAGACACCGCAAGCGGGGTTTGCCAGACGAATGCAATATTCCCGCTCGGCCCGGTCAGGGCCAAAGGGTCACTTACCGACCGCGCCGCCAGCAGGTTGCGCAAGGCATCCGGCGATTCTGCGTCGGCATCCGGGCGTTGCAGCACCAGGATGTGGCAATGCTGGAGCAACTCTTCCCAGCGGTGCCAAGTGGGCAGGCCGCAAAACGCGTCCCAGCCCAAAAGTAGAAATAACTGGTCATCCGCGGCCAACTCGGCCCGCATCAGTTCCAGGGTGTCGACAGTGTAGGACGGTTTGTCGCGCTTGAGTTCGCGGTCGTCCACCACCAGCGGTGCAATGCCGGCCACAGCAAGGCGGACCATCTCCAGGCGCTGCTGCGCAGACACCTGCGGCGTATCGCGATGCGGCGGCCGGGCATTCGGTGCCAGGCGCAGTTCATCCAGCCCGAGGGCGTCCGCGACTTCCAGTGCACTGCGCAAATGCCCGATGTGCACGGGGTCGAAGGTGCCGCCGAGCAGCCCGATGCGTTTACCCATCAAGTGCGCACATGACCGTCACCGAACACCACGTACTTCTCGCTGGTCAGCCCTTCCAGGCCAACCGGGCCGCGTGCGTGGAGCTTGTCGGTGGAGATACCGATCTCCGCCCCCAGGCCGTACTCGAAGCCGTCGGCAAAGCGCGTCGAGGCGTTGACCATCACCGAAGCGGAATCCACTTCGTTGAGGAAACGCCGGGCATCACTGAAATGCTCGGTGACAATGGCGTCGGTGTGCTTGGAGCCGTATTGATTGATGTGCTCGATGGCCTGGTCCAGGTCGTCGACGATGCGGATCGACAGGATCGGCGCCGTGTATTCGGTGTACCAGTCCTGCTCGGTGGCCTCGATCACGTCGCTGCCGAGGATCGCCCGGGTACGCTCGCAACCACGCAGTTCAACGCCCTTGTCGCGGTAGATGGCAGCCAGCGGCGGCAGCACGCGATCGGCAATGCCGACGTGCACCAGCAGGGTTTCCATGGTGTTGCACGGGGCGTAGCGGTGAGTCTTGGCGTTGTCGGCGATGCGGATCGCCTTGTCGAGGTCGGCGGCGATGTCGATGAACACGTGGCAGACGCCATCCAGGTGCTTGATAACTGGCACCTTGGCATCACGGCTCACGCGTTCGATCAGACTCTTGCCACCCCGTGGCACGATCACGTCGACGAACTCAGGCATGGTGATAAGCGCACCAACGGCAGCGCGGTCAGTGGTCTCGACCACCTGCACCACTTCGGCGGGCAGCTCGGCCACGGCCAGGCCCTGCTGAATGCACGCGGCGATGGCACGGTTGGAATTGATGGCCTCGGAACCGCCCCGCAGGATGGTGGCGTTGCCCGACTTGAGGCACAGGCTCGCGGCGTCGATGGTCACGTTCGGGCGTGACTCATAGATGATGCCGATCACGCCCAGGGGCACGCGCATCTTGCCGACTTGAATGCCGGAGGGCAGGTAGCGCATGTCGCGGATTTCACCGATGGGGTCAGGCAGCTTGGCCACCTGACGCAAGCCTTCGATCATGTCGTCGATCCGCGCCGGCGTCAGCGCCAGGCGATCCAGCAATGCAGGCTCCAGGCCATTGGCGCGACCGTTGGCCAAATCCTGTTCATTGGCGGCGCTCAGCTCGGAGCGCGAAGCATCCAGAGCGTCGGCGGCCGCCAGCAAGGCGCGGTTCTTCTGCGCAGTGCTCGCACGGGCGATCAACCGCGAGGCCTGACGGGCAGCGCGACCCAGGCGGGTCATGTAGTCAAGAACGGACTCAGTCATGGTCTGGTGGGGTCTTGGCAAAGAGGAAAGCGGCAGATTATAGCTGTGACGCCGTCCTACGGACAGCGGTGAGGGGCGGATGGTCGAAATGAACTGTAAAAACCCGACGTTCAGCGGGAATTAAGGCTGGAGTTGTTATCATCCTGTCACATTTAGCCGTATTACCTTTGATCGCCATGTCCAGTTTCTCGCCGCTGATCCCCGCCAACGCCCTGCCCGACGGCTTTTTCGACCGTGACGCGCAACTGCTCGCGCGCGAATTGCTCGGAAAAGTCATTCGCCATCGTGTTGGTGATTTGTGGCTGTCGGCACGAATTATCGAAACCGAAGCGTATTACCTCGCCGAAAAAGGCAGCCACGCGTCCTTGGGCTACACAGAAAAGCGTAAGGCTTTGTTTCTGGATGGCGGGCACATCTATATGTACTACGCCCGCGGCGGTGATTCGCTGAACTTCAGCGCCCACGGTCCGGGCAATGCGGTGCTGATCAAATCAGCCTATCCGTGGGTCGACGAAGTCTCCGGCCCGGCCAGCCTGGCGCAGATGCTGCTGAATAACCCGGACGCCAGCGGCAGGCCACGACCCTCGCAAAAGCTGTGCGCCGGCCAGACCTTGCTGTGCAAGGCGCTGGGTTTGAAGGTGCCGATGTGGGACGCCAAGCGCTTTGACCAGGAACTGCTCTACGTGGAAGACGTAGGGCTGGCGCCAGCGCAGATCATCCAGACCACCCGCCTGGGCATTCCCGGTGGGCGCGATGAACACCTGATGTACCGCTTCGTCGATGCCGGTTATGCGCCGTATTGCACACGGAACCCGCTGCGCCGGGGCCAGGTCGAAGGCCGCGACTATTTTTTGATTTGAAAACATACATAAACCTGTAGGAGCCCGGCTTGCCCGGCGATAGCGGACTCAAGGACGCCATCGCCGGCAAGCCGGGCTCCCACAAGGACGATCTACAAAAGGGAGTTGATTGTATGGGCCCATGGCTCGATAGCATTACCGGCTGGCTGACCCTGAACCCGCAATGGCTGGCCGTGGCGGTGTTTATCGTGGCGTGCGTGGAGTGCCTGGCCATTGCCGGCCTGATCGTACCTGGCACGGTATTGCTGTTTGCCATCGCCGCCCTGGCCGGCAGCGGCGCACTGTCACTGGGAGAAACCCTGTTGCTGGGCTTCCTCGGCGGCGTGCTGGGCGATGTTGTTTCCTACTTCCTCGGTCGCCATTTCCACCAGAACATCCGGCGCCTTCCCGGCCTGCGGCATCACCCGGAATGGATGAGCGGCGCCGAGGCTTACTTCCAGAAGTACGGCATCGCCAGCCTGTTGGTAGGCCGCTTCATTGGCCCGCTGCGGCCGATGTTGCCGATGGTTGCGGGCATGTGCGACATGCCCTTCCCACGTTTTGCCGCCGTGAGCCTGCTGGCCGGTGCAGGCTGGTCGGTGGCGTATCTGTTGCCGGGCTGGGCCACCGGCGCGGCCTTCCGCTTGCCATTGCCCGAAGGCTTCTGGCCAGAGGCCGGGATTGTCGCCGCCTGTCTCGCAGTGTTGATCGGCGTAAGCCTCAACAGCAGCCTGCGCGGCCATCGGCGCGCCACCCTATGGATTGGCTGCATCGGCGGCACACTGTTGATCGCGTTGTTTATCGGCTATCCCTACCTCAACGACTTTGACCAGGGCTTGATGGCGCTGGTGCAGGAACACCGCGGCCCGGCGATCGACCGGGCGATGGTGATGGTGACCCAGCTCGGCGAGTTCAAGAAGATGTTTGTCGCCAGCGCGGTGCTGACCGGCCTGCTGGTGGTGGCGCGGCAATGGCGCCAGGCAATCTTTGTCGGCGCCACCCTGCTGGGCGCGGCGCTGATCAATACCGGGACCAAGCTGTTTTTTGCGCGGATGCGCCCCGAAGTGCTGACCGACCCACTCACCAGCTTCAGCATGCCCAGCGGCCATGCGTCCGGCTCGTTTGCATTCTTCCTGGCCTTGGCAGTGCTTGCCGGTCGCGGTCAACCGACACGACTGCGCCTGACCTGGCTGGTGCTTGGCTGCATTCCCGCCGCCACCATCGCGATTTCCCGGGTGTACCTGGGTGCACACTGGCCGACGGACATCCTGGCCGGCACCCTGCTGGCAATGACGGTGTGCGCCTTCAGCCTGACGTTAAGCCAGCACCGCAGCCTGTTGCCACCGATGCCGCCGAGAGTCTGGTGGCTGATCCTGCCGGTGTGTGGCGCGGTGCTCGGGTTCATTGCGTTTACCGGCACTTCCCACGCGCTGCTGAGGTATGCCTACTAGGCAGGCCCCAGCCAATCCAGGGGTGCAGCGCGGCGTTCGACGCTGCGCTCGCGCCGCTCCAGAAGCATTTCGTCAGCAATCTCCGCGGCGCGTTCGGCGATGTACTCCGCGCCGCGACCGTCGTTCATATGAAGAATTTGCGTGGTGACGGCCATAAAAAACGCATCCCACACGACTTGCTCCGATTGCGAAAGCCGAATCATCCTTTCCCCCTGATCATCGTTACGTGACTGCCAACTATTTCAGGCAACGGGATCAGGACAACCACGGAAAATCTGAAGACCGGGAAGGACAAGTCCGAGTGACACTCGCGGGTCAGGTGAACAGCTCGCCCTGCAACTCATCCAGCAGCAACTGGATCGCGTCCAGGCGCTGTTGCGGGTCATCGAGTTGCAACAGGTCGATCTTGTCGGCCTCGGTAAAGGGCAGCAGATAGGCCAACTGATTGCCCAGGGCTTGCTGTCCATCGGCGTGGGTGCCCATATCCAAAGACGCCACCATCGGATGCTCGGCCAGGGCATGAAGCAACGCCAGCAAGTCAGCGTCTTCCTCTTCCAGCGGTTGCTCGGGATGCTCGTGCAGCCATTGCACCTCGGCCACCAGCAACTGGTCCTTCTGCACACCGGCATCACGCACGCGGAAACGCCGGCCACCCTCGACCCGAATCCCCAGCAGGCCATTGTCCTGCTGCTTGAAGTCGCGGATCAGCGCCTCGCAGCCAATCAACGCATAGCCATCCGGCGCCAGCCCCACTTCCTTGCCGTCGAGGATGCACACCACGCCAAAGCTTTCGCCCTTTTTCATGCAGCGGCTGATCATGTCCAGGTAACGCGCCTCGAACAGCTGCAGGTCGAGGGTGCACCCGGGAAACAGCACGGTATTGAGCGGGAAAAGCGCCAGACTCATAAAGGTTTCCTTAAACCCGACTTAAATAACCAGCGACACGGCCAACGGCAGGAACACCGCCGTGGCCACGCCCATCAGACTCATGGCCAGCGCCGCAAAGGCGCCGGTCTCTTCGCTTTCCTGCAAGGCCACCGACGTACCTACGGCGTGGGCGGTCATGCCCAGCGCCATACCGCGCGCTTCGGGGCTGTGCACGCCCAGCCGTGACAGATACGCCGGACCGATCATCGCACCGATCACCCCGGTAATCAGCACGAACACCGCCGCCAGTGCCGCCACGCCGCCGATCTGCTCGGCCACCAGCATCGCAATCGGTGAGGTCACGGACTTGGGTGCCATGGTCATCAGCATCATGTGTTCGGCGCCAAACCACCAGCCCAACAGCACGCACAGGCCGGTGGCCAATACGCCTCCCACCACCAGCGTAGTAAAAATCGGCCAGAACAATTGGCGAATTCGTCGCAGATTCAGGTAAAGCGGCACCGCCAGGGCTACCGTCGCCGGGCCCAGCAGGATGCTCATGATCTCGGTGCTCTTGCGGTACTCGACGTACGTCAGGCCACAGCCGAGCAACACGCCGATCACCAACAGCATCGACACCAGCACCGGTTGCAGGAAAATCCAGCGGGTTTTCTCGAAACCGGCCAGCACCAGCTGATAGGCGCCGAGGGTGATGCCGATGCCGAACAACGGGTGATGAATCACGGCGGCCCAGGCGCCCTGCCAGTCCAGTGTCATTGGCCGTCCTCCCGCTGCGCCTGGCGCTTGACCAGTTTCTGCATCAGCACGCCGACAAAGCCCATGGCGATCACCAGCGACAGCACCAGCGCGCCGACGATGGCCCAGAAGTCGGCGGCAATGTCCTTGGCATACACCATCACACCGACCGCAGGCGGCACCAGCAGTAGCGGCAAATAACGCAGCAGACTGCTGGCCGCCAGGCTCAGGGGTTCACCGACTTCGCCGCGCCACACCAGGAAGGCCAGCATCAGCAGCAGCCCGATAATCGGCCCCGGCAGCACCGGGACAAACAAATGATTGATCGCCGTGCCGAGTAATTGAAACAGCACCAGCCATGTCAGACCGCGTAACAGCATCCGTTCTTCCCCCCAAAAGCGTGTCGGCATTATAAGCACGCTGCCTCTATGGAGCGGCATTCGCCAAAAGCATGGTGGGTTGACCGGGCCAAGTGCCCGTGATGATCTACATTGGTTCTCTGGACCTGTCCAAAACTACAAAAACGATGAAGCCAACCGAGCAAAGAAGGAGAGTCGCAATGCCCTCAGTACCCGTAGCGCAACTCAAAGAATATGTCGGCAAGGAACTGGGACGTTCTGCATGGCTCACCATCGACCAGGAACGTATCAACCTGTTCGCGGAAGCCACCGGCGATTTTCAGTTCATCCACGTCGACCCGGTGAAAGCCGCCCAGACCCCGTTTGGCGGCACCATCGCCCACGGTTTCCTGTCGCTGTCGCTGATACCCAAGCTGATCGAAGACATCCTGATCATGCCCGAAGGCCTGAAGATGGCGGTCAACTATGGCCTGGACAGCGTGCGCTTCATCCAGCCCGTGAAGGTCGACTCCAGGGTGCGCCTGGCCGTGACCCTGACCGACGCCACCGAGAAAAAACCTGGGCAATGGTTGCTTAAAGCCACCTGCACCCTGGAAATCGATGGCCAGGAAAAACCGGCCTACATTGCAGAATCGTTGTCACTCTGCTTCGTCTGAAGCCTGGCTGTGGTGAGCCCGTCCGCTCACCACAATTCATGTAAATTTATGTATAGATCTCGCAGCTGCGGCATACTCGGCGCTCAATTATCCGGATCCCGCTATGCGCCCACTCGCTCCCCTTGCTCTTGTCCTGTTGCTCACCGCGTGCGGCGACGGCGAATCGCTGTTGCCGCCCGATGCGCGGCTGCCCGATGGCGGTCGTTACCGTGGCGATGTGGTCAATGGCTTGCTGCAAGGCCAGGGCCGGGTGGATTACCCCAATGGCAGTTGGTACGCGGGCCAGTTCGATAAAGGCCAGTGGCACGGCCAGGGCGAATGGCATGGCAGCAACGGCGAGGTCTATAAAGGCCAGTTCCAGCAGGGCCTGTTCGACGGCCAGGGCAGCCTGACCACGTCGGGCAACAGCTACGTCGGCGGTTTCAAACAAGGCAAGCGCAACGGCGAAGGCACCCTCAAAGAGGGGCAGATGACCTATCGCGGCGAATTCAAGGACGACCAGTATTCCGGCCTCGGCCGCCTCGAGCTGGCCGACGGCAGCCAGTACCAGGGCCAGTTCGCCCACGGCAAGCCCAACGGCGAAGGCCAGCGCAACGACGACAGCGGCAACCAGTTCAGCGGCCGCTTCGTCGATGGCCAGCTGGAGGGCAACGGCACCTTCAACAGCGCCGACGGCGACATGTACATCGGCCATTTCAAACAAAACCAGCTCAACGGCAAGGGCCGCTACGAAAACGCCGACGGCGACGTATGGATCGGCGAATTCAAGGAAGGCGCCCTCAGCGGCAAGGGCGAACTGATCGGCGTCGATGGCAGCCACTACGTCGGCCAGTTCGTCGACTGGCGCTTCACAGGCACAGGCCGCCTGAACCTCACCGACGGCAGCTTCTATATTGGCGGCTTCGACAGCGACAGCTATCAAGGTCGTGGCACTTTGGTGCTCACCGACGGCACCGTGCAGGCCGGCACCTGGGTCAACGGCATGCGCGTGCGCGACGCCGAGGGCAAATTGTTGCCTGACCCGCTGGAAATCGGCCTGTTTGCCCAGGGCCACTTGCTGGATGCCGCCCTCGCCGCCGTGCCCGCGTCCAAATCGGGGGTGGAGCTGTACACCCTGGTGGTGGCCGGCGACGGCAAACAAAGCGTGTTCCTGCGCGAAGCCGACTACGTCAGCAACATGCTTGCCACGCGCTTCGGCGCCTACGGCCAGATCCGCCTGGTGAACCATCGCGACCATATTGCCGACCGCCCGATGGCCACTCGCGAAAGCCTGCGCCGCGCAGTCCAGACCTTGGCCGAACGCAGTGGCCCGCAAGACCTGGTGTTTATCTACCTGACCAGCCACGGCACCCACGAGCACGAACTGGTGCTCGACCAGCCGCGCATGGAGCTGGCCGACCTGCCGGCCGATGAGCTGGCCGCCGTGCTGGCACCGCTGAAGAACCGCGACAAGATCATCGTGATTTCGGCCTGCTACTCCGGCGGGTTCATCCCGGCCCTGAAGGACGAACACACCCTGATCATGACCGCCTCGCGCGCCGATCGTGTGTCGTTCGGCTGCTCCGAAGAAGCCGACTTCACCTACTTCGGCGACGCCCTCTTTGCCCAGGCCTTCAACCAGACCGACGACTTGCAGCAAGCCTTCAAGCTGGCACAGACCCACGTGGCCGAACGCGAACAGGCGGACAACTTCGAAGCCTCCGAACCGCAGATCTGGGCCCCCAAAGGCGTAATCGCCCATTGGCAATTATTACGCAAACAGCAGGCACGAAAGGCGCTCGAAAGCGTCTCAATGAATAGCAAGGAAGCCAAGAGCAACTAAGCTGAATCTGTATCAAGGGGGAAACATCATGTACCTGACGCCTCAGCATATCTTGCTCGCCGGAGCCTCCGGCCTGACCGGGGAGCACCTGCTGGACCGCCTGCTCAACGAGCCGACCGTGACCCGCGTGCTGGCACCCAGCCGCAAGCCTCTGGCCGAGCATCCACACCTGGAAAACCCGGTGGGCGACCCGGCAGTATTCCTGCCGCAACTGAGCGGCCAGGTGGACATCGCCTTCTGCTGCCTGGGCACCACCATCAAGCAGGCCGGCTCCGAAGAAGCGTTCCGCGCCGTCGACCTGGACATGGTCGTGGCCTTTGCCAAGCGCGCCCGGGAAATGGGGGCGCGGCACCTGATCGTGATCAGCGCAATCGGTGCCGACCCGAAATCCTCGATCTTCTACAACCGCGTCAAGGGCGAGATGGAACAGGCGTTGAAAGCCCAGGATTGGCCGCAGTTGACCATCGTCCGACCTTCGCTGTTGTTGGGTGAGCGATTGGAACCGCGGCTGGCCGAGCAACTGGCCGGGCCATTGTCGCGGCTGATTCCGGGCAAGTACCACGGCATTGAAGTGTGCGAACTGGCGCGGGCGATGTGGCGACTGGCGCTGGAAGAGCAGGATGGGGTGCGGGTTATAGAGTCGGACGAGCTGCGCAAGCTCGGCAAATAACACGTAATTCCAGGCAGGACACCATCCAAATGTGGGGGAGCGGGCTTGCTCGCGAATGCGGTGGATCAGTCAATGATACAGTGACTGATCC